>JAFVSW010000072.1 GCA_017503545.1 Lentisphaeria bacterium
AGGCAATACAAGAATGCAAGCAAGATGTGCTGTCATGAGAAAAATGCTGTTGATTCTCAGAGGAATGGTTATTGCTGACAAAAAATACGATAAAAATTTCAAAAAAAATTAAAAAAACATTTGACTTTTAGCAAACCATCTTGTATTTCAGGTGATTTTACAGAAAATCTGCGTAAAAAAGTCAAAAAAAAACAACATATTTCTTGCAAAATAGGCATTTGTGGGATATAGTGTAGAATGTATGAAATTTTTATCATTTCAGGAAAGGATATCGGAATTATGAGCAGAACTTTTTATCTTTGTGCATGTTCGTCCAATGAAAAAGGCGGAATTTACCGTTATTCCATCAGCGAAAACGGGGCAATCGCGGAACAGGGATTCACTCCCCTTACAGAATGTAACTTTATTTGTTTCTCTCCGGATCGCAAATATATGTATGCTACAACCAATCCGGCGGAAACCGGCGGCGGTGTTGCCGCATATAAAATCCTGCCCGACGGCTCTCTGGAATTCCTGAACACCCTCTCCTCCAAAGGGAGAGCAGCATGTTATCTGACTTGCTCCCCGGATGGTAAATTCCTTTATTGCGCCAATTACAGCACCGGTAACGTTGCCGAATTTTCCATCACCGCCAATGGCTCTCTGGGCGAATTGACACAACTGATTCAGCACACCGGCAGCGGTCCCCGGAAAGACCGTCAGGAATGTGCCCATACCCATTGCACCGTAGTGACTCCGGATGGCAAATATTTGTGCGTGAATGACCTGGGAATCGATAAGGTAGTGGTTTATCCTCTGGGCGAAAACGGACTTGATGTTGCGGCAGCCACTTCCTGGACTGCGGACCCGGCTGACGGTCCGCGCCATATTCTGTTTGACCGGAGCGGCAAAATTGCGTATGTGATGAATGAATTGGGTAACAGTGTGACAGCATTGCGTTACAACGACGGCAAATTTGAACGGATTGGAAAATATACCTCCCTTCCCTCCGGCTGTCAGGAAGTGACCAAAGCCTCTGCGATCCGTCTTTCTCCCGATGAAAAATTCCTGTATGCTTCCAACCGCGGCTTTGACAGCATTGCCTGTTACCGGGTAAAAGAACCGGGTGTATTGGAATTGTTTGATATCGTATCCTCATTCGGGAGCAGTCCCCGCGACATCAATTATTTGCCCGGGGAAACGATTTTTGCGGCTGCAAATGAATTTTCCGATTTGATCTGTTTTTACCGTGTAGATGCGGAAACCGGAAAATTGCGTTATATGGAAGGATGCGACATTACCCATCTGCCCCGTCCACTTTACATTCTTTACTGATCCGGAAAGGATAGATGCAAATGATGGTTCTGAAGAAACAAATCTTTGCCATACTATTTCTGCTGGTCGGGATGGTATCCCTTTTTGCTGAGATCCGGGTGGAACGGGTCAACATCAACCGGAATTTTCCCCGTTTGATCCGGAACAGCACAACGGATTTCCAATGTATCGTCACCAATACAGACAACCGTCAACATCTGGTGGAAGTCCGTTTTATCCCCCTTGCCGGCGATACCATGAATACGTACAATTCCGGCAAGATTCTGTTGCCGCCGAAAACAACAGGAACTCTTTCATTCCCGATACAAACATCCCTAGCAGAAGGGTATACCATAGAGGTCCGTTCCGATGGCGTCCGGATACCCCGCAATGGCGTTGTCAATGATATCAAGCTGATGCTGAACAGTTATTCCCAGCGGACAGCTGTTATTCTGAATGATGGGGAGGAATCTCCCGGACTTCCGGCACGGGGAACAGCGTTCAAAGATAAATTGTTCTTCAATACAGTTCCGGCAGCCCGGGCACCGGTCAACGCCAATGATTACAGCGAATGTCCTGCTGTAATGCTGTATAAACCCGCATTGAAACAGTATTCGGCAGAACAGTTCCGCGCGCTGCTTTCTTATGTGGCGGGCGGTGGAACATTGATCGTACTTCATCCGGATACCGTACAGAAAATGGCATCGACTCCGCTGGCGGAATTATTGCCGGTCATTCCCATTAAAAAACATACCGTTGCAGCATTGCCGCCGGTCACGGATAAGATTACCGGTTTTGACCGTTCAAAGCGGTGGGAAATCGAAATTCTGGAAACGGCGGAACGGGGGCGCGGCGTCAACCTGATGTTCTGGAACACCCTGCCATTGCTCCGGGTCAGTCAATATGGGCTGGGTTATGTAAAAGTTGCCATGTTCCCGGTAAATGAACAGACATTCTGCGGCAGCAACAATGCCGGATTTGAAAAATTCCTGTTTGAACTGCTTACCATACAGCAATTGTACCCGAACCGGAAATCCTTTGAAACGGTATTGGATAAACTGACCGGGTTCGCGATTCCGGATACCTCTGAAATCGTTGTCCGTGTTACCATATATCTGGTTGTATTTTTCCTGATTCTGCTTGCCGGATTGTTTTTCAAACGGAGCGGTTTGGCATGGACAGCAGCGGTTCTTGCCGCTTTGGGTGCAACCGGGTTGACATTGATGCACAGTGCCTCTAAATTTGCCGCCCAGGAATCAGTTTTATCCGAAATCCGTCTGGAACAGGCTTCTCCGGTAAATTTGGGGGAAGTATACTGCTCCTGTTTTGCAAAAGAAGAAAGTGTCATACATGCGGGAATGCCTTCCGAAATCTGTGCGAGTTTTTCCGCATTGCCGGAATCCCCGTATATCAGCAATTACTTTGTAAATCTGGCAAGTGATGTTTTTGATGATACAACAGCTCCGCAGAAACCGAAACCCCGTCAGGTACGTTACTCTTTCCCTGTGGAAGTACATCGCGACATCCGTGGCAAAAAACGGGTGGAGGCAATGCATATTGCACCGCGTACAAGCCGTCAATTTATGGCATTTTATACTGCCGCAAACCGGGATGACCGGGCATTGAACGTGCCGGAAGCGGAATTATATTTGACGGAACAGGGCTTATCCATGGCAGCATATCCCATTCCGGATCAATACCGTAAAATGGATTTGCAGGGAGCATATCTTGTCATGCCCGGCGGCGTCCGGAAATTGTCTGTTGACAATGGTGCATGTTCATTGGAAAGCGACAGCAGTTTCTTTCTGAACGAAATGGATCAGGCATTGATGGATTCCGTCTGTAACGGATTGCGCAAACCGTTCCCGTATGTGGCATTGGTATACCCTGTGAAAAAGAATATGGTTGAATTGAACATGAAAATACAGCCGCAGGGACGTGAAATCATCATGATTCCTGCCCGTGTGACCATTAACAGCCGCAAGGTTACGATTCCGAAAGAAATGCTGGTATTATCCTCAAACAACGCCATGTCCCGAACCTTTTTGCACGGGAATGAAATTATCGGAAAATCCTCTCTGATGGTGGGACAGCCTCTTACCTTTGGGGTTTCTCTGCCAGCGTTCCTCAACGGCATTTTCCCGCCGGAAAAAGTGAAATTGGTAATGGATTATTCGATTGCAGACAATGTGTCGATGAACGTAAGTTTGAGCAGTACAGACAAAAAAGAAATACCCGGCAGAAGTACCGGCACTATGGAATACGAATTCACAGGAGCGGATATGGCAAAAACGCTCAATAAGGAAAATTGTCTGGAACTGAATATTAAGCCGAGGATGGAGATCAACGAAGCGTCCATGTCGATCGAACAATCTCTGCGCGCAAAATTCTGGAATTTGCGTGCTGCTGATCTTGAAATAACGGGCAGCATCCGTTCCGATCTGCCGCTGCCGTTACGCTTTTAACAGTAAAAAACAATTCATGGAGAAACAGATATGATAACAACTCAGAATCTTACCCGTAAGTTCGGTACCAACCGTGGCGTATTTGATCTTAATCTGCATGTACCGAAAGGGGCAATTTACGGTTTTATCGGTCATAATGGCGCAGGGAAGACGACTGCGATCAAAATGATGTGCGGCCTCCTCAAACCCACTTCCGGTACGATCAAGATCGGTGATTATGAGGTCGTACCGAAAAATCTGCCGAAAATCAAACAATTAATCGGATATATGCCGGACATCACCGGTGTTTATGAGCAGATGAGTGTCTGGGAATTCCTGGACTTTTACGGCGCCGCTTTCAAAATCCCGCCGAAACAGCGCAAAGAACGGATCGAAGCCGTCCTCGCTGTCACCAATGCCGAAGCCATGATCGATTATCAGGTCGCCAGCCTTTCCCGCGGTATGAGACAGAAAGTCGGGCTTGCCAAAACTTTGATTCATGATCCGGAAGTGTTGATCCTGGACGAACCTGCCGGCGGATTGGATCCCCATGCCCGTGTGGAAATGCGCCGGACCATCAAAGAATTGAAAAATCTTGGCAAAACCATTTTGCTTTCCAGTCATATCCTCCCGGAATTGGCATCGATTTGCGATGTGGTCGGGATCCTGAACAAAGGAAAACTTCTGGCACAGGGAACGGTCAAAGAAATCAACGATATGCTCCACGAAACGCTTTCCATTTCCGTAACGGTCGATTCTGATCTGGAAAAAGCAATGGCATTGACCAAACCGCTGGATGGTGTGGTTTCCGTACAGATGAGTGATATCAATGAATTTTTCATCAATTACCGCGGGCCCCGCGAATCTGCAGGGGATATCCTGCTGTATCTGATGGAAAACGGTGTCCGTGTCAGATGGTTTGCGGAAAATGAAGCGGATCTGGAAAATGTATATTTGAACATCACTCAGGATAACGGCGGGGAGGAATGATCCGATGTTATTGACAGGCAATCCTATATTCCGCCGGGAATTTCTTTCGGCATGCAGGGCGTGGAAAAGCCGTATTCTGATCAGCGGATATCTGCTGGCGTTGGCGGCACTTCTTCTGCTGCTGTGGCCCGCCGGTGGAATTCATTCCGTTGTAACAGAAAATACCCGCGAAATCTTTTCCATGTTCTTCGGAATCAATCTGCTGTTGCTGATGCTGATCGTCCCCGCCTTTGCATCCGGCGCAATTACACAGGAACGGGAAAACGAAACCTATCAGGCATTGTTCATCACGCCGCTCACCCCCTTCCAAATCATGATTGGAAAACTCTGTTCTTCCGTTCTGATGCTGTTGATCCTGACCATACTGGCACTGCCCATGGCTTCCATGTGTGCTTTGACCGGCGGGTTGGATTTGCCCAGAATGTTACGGATCAGTTCCATTCTGTTTACAGCAGCGATTGCATACGGCTTGATCGGACTGGCATGCAGTTCCGTCTGCAAACGCACAAGTTCTGCAATTTTCCTGACTTATGTTTACCTGATTCTGTTTGCCGGGGCAACCTGGCTGCCCAATGCATTGCTGGCAAATCTGCTGCCGTCATTCAGTTTCCTCTGGCAGGGAATCCGTTCCATCAGTCCGTTCGATGCACTGGCATATCTGCTATATCCGGAACAATACCGCAGCAGTATGTCGATTGTACTGACAGAAGGCTCCACAGCGGCAATCGTATTGAATCCGTATTACTTATACCTGTTCTTTTCCGGCGTGACCGCGGTGATTGCATTTATCATTTTCTACCGGAATGTGAAACGCCCGCCCCAATCCGGCAAGGTGCAGAAAGGCAATGTATACACCGAAAAGAAAATTTTTATCAAGCGGAAATTGACCTTCCCGTTTTATCTGCTTGACCCGTTACGCCGGAAAAAGCCCATCGGAAAATTCCGCAATCCGGTATTTGTCGCGGAAATGCGCAGTAAATTGTTCTCCAATCCCCAATTTGTACTCCGGTCTGTCTCGGCGATCCTGATCATCAGTATTCTGCTTATGACCTTGATTGCTGCACAATTTTCCGAGCAGCTGGATGCCAATGCGGTCCGTGTCGCCGCGATTCTGTTCCAACTGGGCGTGGTAACACTTCTGGCACCCGGTGTCAGCAGCAGTTTGATTACGGAAGAAATTTCCTGCGGAACATTTCAGGCATTGCGTATGACAACGTTATCGCCTTTGACCTTGATCATCGGGAAACTGAAAGCCACATTTTTCTATGCTATGATCTTTATTTTCAGCGGAATCCTTGTTTTCATCACCATGACATATCTGCAAGTGCAGGATGTTGCGGATGAACTGTCTGTCTTTACCGGAAAATTCTGGAATGAACTTTCCACCAATATGAGCAATCCCGAATGGTGCGAACAATTCTGCAACATTTACCTGAGTCTGTTTGTCTGGATCGGGATTCTCCTGTTGACCACGCTGGTCTGTCTCTGCGCCGGATTGTTTGCCAGTTCCATTGCACGCAATACCTCGCAGGCGACTGCATTCAGTTACGGTTTCACGGGTATTCTGTGCGTTGTCACTCTGCTGCCTTTGCCGCTGGCGGGAAAATTGACCAGTCGTGCGGCAGGTACGATCCTGGCATGGAATCCCTTTGTGACAGCGATTCAAACTTCCAGCAATATGTTCCGGGAATATCCGTTGTTCTGGCGGACCCATTTGTGCTGCATGCTGCTGCTGATCGGACTTCTGCTTGCTGCGTCATTTTTCCGGGTTTTATACCTGTTCCGTAAACAAAGTTAACCATTTCTTATAGAAGGAGTATCATCAAATGGACAACAAATCCAAACTGGCTGTTGACAGCCTGAACTATCATCGTTCCCCGATTCCGGGCAAACTCAATGTCATTCCCTCCAAACCCTGTGATACACAGGATGACCTTTCTTTGGCATATACTCCCGGTGTCGGTATCCCCTGTATGGAAATCCACGATCATCCGGAAACCGTCTGGGAATATACCGGACGCGGCAACTCCGTTGCTGTCGTTTCTGACGGTACCGCCGTCCTCGGCCTCGGTAACATCGGTCCGGAAGCCGGTATGCCCGTGATGGAAGGAAAAGCCGTTCTGTTCAAAAAATTTGCAGGTATCAATGCCGTTCCCCTCTGCCTCGGTCATGTCTTCAAAGAAGACGGTAAAACCGATCCGGAAAAGGTCATTACCGCTGTCCGTACACTCGAACCCACATTCGGCGGTATCAATCTGGAAGATATCGGCGCACCTGCCTGTTTTGCCATTGAACCGGCACTGAAAAAATCCATGTCCATTCCGGTGTTCCATGACGACCAGCACGGTACTGCAATCATTTCTCTCTCCGGTATCCTCAACGCACTGAAAGTCGTCGGCAAAAAGATCGAAGACTGCAAATTCGTGATGAACGGTGCCGGTGCCGCCGGGATCGCCTGTGCCGAATATTATGTTTCCGCCGGTGCAAACAGAGATAATTTCACCATTTGCGACTCCAAAGGTGTGATCCATGCCGGAAGAACCGATCTCAATGAACAGAAAAAGAGATTCGCTCATGTCACAGAAGACCGCACTCTTGCCGATGCCATCCGCGGTGCTGACGTCTTTATCGGCGTTTCCGTTGCCGGTGCATTGACCGGTGATATGGTCAAAACCATGGCGAAAGATGCCATCGTCCTCGCTATGGCAAACCCGACACCTGAAATTTACCCCGATGAAGCACTTGCTGCCGGTGCCGCCGTTGCATGTACCGGACGCTCCGACTTCTGCAACCAGGTCAACAACGTTCTCGGCTTCCCCGGCATCTTCCGCGGTGCCCTTGACTGCCGTGCAAAAGATATCAATGAAGCAATGAAACTGGCTGCTTCCAAAGCCCTCTCCGGAATCGTTTGCGAACCCATGCCCGCTGATATCAAAGCTAAATTGGCAGCTGCCTACCCCGCAGAAGCCGCAAAAGGTGTCTTTGATGGCGAAATTCCGTTGAAAGCATCCTTTGTGATCCCGAAACCCTTTGACCCCCGGGTTGTACCCCGCGTCGCTCGTTATGTGGTGGAAGCCGCTATGAAGACCGGTGTGGCTCAGATTATGATCGATGACCTGGATGCCTACGAAAAATCCGTGGCAGAACGGATCGCAGTTGCTCTGAAAGCCTGATACGGAGGACTATAACAAAATGACTCAAATCATTCATTCTGTTTCTGATTTGCAGAAATGGTCCATGGAGCAGAAACGCCAGGGAAAGACCGTCGGTTTGGTTCCCACGATGGGATTCCTCCACGAAGGACATCTTTCCCTGATTGATACCGCCCATGCACAGGGCGCAGATGCCGTTGCCGTTTCCATCTTCGTCAACCCGACTCAATTCGGGCCGAATGAAGATTTTGACCGCTATCCCAGAGATTTTGAACACGACCGCATCCTTTGCGAACAGCATGGTGCCGATGTGATTTTTGCTCCCGAAGTGAACGACATGTATCCTGCCGCCGTTACTTGCTGGGTGCAGGAAGAAGAAATTTCCAAAGGTCTCTGCGGAAAAACACGTCCCATCCATTTCCGGGGCGTTACAACCGTCGTAACCAAATTGTTTAATGCCGCATTGCCGGATCTGGCTGTGTTCGGTCAGAAAGATGCCCAACAGGCAGCGATTATCAAACGGATGGTGCGGGATCTGAATTTCCCCATCCGCATCATTGTCTCTCCCATCGTCCGCGAAGCCGATGGCCTTGCCATGAGTTCCAGAAACAAATATCTTTCCGCCGATGAACGGCAGCGTGCGTTGACACTTTCCCGTTCTCTCCGGGAAGCCAAAGAAGCATTGGAAAACGGAACTCGTACCGATGCGCTGGCAGAATGTGATGTGATCCGTCAGAAATTGACGGCATCCGGCGGTGTCGTGGATTATGTGGAAGCACTTGATCCCGAAACCATGCTCCCCGTCACATCCGGCAGTCAGCGTCCCGTTCTGTTCGCTCTGGCATGTGCATATGGAACAACAAGATTGATCGATAACATGAAAGTGGATTGACCGTCAGTTATATCCGTCATTTATCCGTCATAAAATAAAAACACCGCATAACTCATTGGCTATGCGGTGTTTTTTTATTTCGTCAGAAACTACTTTGATCAGCGTTTGATCAAGGCGCGTTTCGCAATGTCAGTACGATGCTGTTCGCCTTCCCATTTGATTTTGGAAACGCCTTCATAAGCACCTTTGATGGCATCTGCCATGTTGGGAGCAACTTTCGTCACAACCAGAACACGTCCGCCGGAGTTGGCAACGTTACCGTCAGCCTGTGCCGTGGTACCCGCATGGAAAACGATCGCACCGGTCTTTTCCGCTTCTTCAATACCATAGATGGTATGACCTTTATCCAGAGGACCGGCAGGGTAGCCGCCGGATGCCATCACGATACAAACGGAGGGTTCTTCGCTCCATACCAGATCGGCTTCTGCCAAACGACATTCTGCGGTTTTGAGCATGACATCATACAGGCTGCTTTTCAGTCTGGGAATCACACATTCGGTTTCCGGGTCGCCGAAACGGACATTGAATTCCAGAACTTTCGGACCGTCTTTTGTCACCATGATACCGGCATAGATGATGCCGCGGTAATCCATATTATCTTTCTGCACACCGGCAAGGAACCGTTTCAGAACGGTTTCCGTCACTTCGTCCATAACTTCTTTTGTCACCACCGGAGCGGGAGAGTATGCACCCATGCCGCCGGTATTGGGGCCCATGTCCTCATTCAACAGACGTTTGTGGTCCTGAGAACTGACCAGCGGAACAATCGTCTTACCGTCGGTGAGAGCGAGGATGGATGCTTCTTCGCCGATGAGCAATTCTTCAATCACAACAACCGCACCGGCATTGCCGAACTGACCGCCGAAGCAATCACGGACCGCCTGAATGGCTTCCGCTTCATTGGCGGCAACGATCACACCTTTACCGGCTGCCAAACCGTCGGCTTTCACCACGGTTTCTCTGCCGGCGGCATATTCGCTGCGGATATAGGCTTCTGCTTCCGGAGCAGAAGTAAAAGTCTGATAACGGGCTGTGGGAATGCCATGGCGGACCATGAACTGTTTGGAGAAATCTTTACTGCCTTCCAAACGGGCAGATGCTTTTACCGGACCGAAAACGGGGATCCCGACAGCACGGATGGCATCAGCGGCACCGTCACACAAGGGAGCTTCCGGGCCAATCACAGCCAGATCCACCTTTTTTTCTTTTGCGAAAGCAGCCAGTGTTTCCGGATTCATATTTTCCAGTTTGACACATTCTGCAATCTGTGCAATACCCGGGTTACCCGGTACGCAATAGATCTGATTGACTTCCGGACTTTTCTTCAAGCCGTAGCAAAGCGCATGTTCGCGTCCGCCATTACCGATGACCAATACATCTGCCATAATAGTTTTCTCCATAGTATATTTTTGATTTAAACGATCATAACGGTAATGTATCACCCTTTTTCATGAATTTCAAGTAAAAAATCAGTAAAACATCCATTCCAGATAACGGAATAAGCTTTCCTAATGACTTTTAATTTTGAATCATATCTTCTGCTGAAAACTGTATATGTATAAAGCCGAAGCAAGAAAAAATTGCTTCAGACACGCGCAACAGTCGTCTAAAACCAGCTCTATTCCCTAAAACATACAAAAAACTGCTGAAATTTTTCAGATTTTTTTTATTTATGACTTGCAATGTTTATTTACAGGATATACATTAGGAAAGAACTAATTTTGCAAGAAACATATAAATCTAAATATTTTAATAAGGAGGATCAAACATAAAGATTTTTGTCAGACTGGTTATTACTTTTGCTTGCGTAAATGCAATTTCAGCTGCGGTATCAAACTCGAGTGCAGTTGTAACAGCGATTAGCACTGCAAGCGCAAAATGTGGAGCTGTGGCCTCTACACGAGTTCATGGAAATTATACTAATGGTGCATTGCAGGCTATGGGGATAAGTTCCATTTCAATGTCAGGACCAATTGTTTCTAATACAGATTTAAGCGCAAATCCGCCTCACAATGGTAAAGGTGATGGAGAAGCGACCATAACACAAACTGGGGTTTGTAAAGTAGTAAGCGATTCACAAGGAAATGTAAGTACAACTCCGTCATATACAAGTACATCATCCACAAAAGCTTGTTCAAATGGAGAATAATACTTCAGACCACAAGACTGGAGTGTAATAAAAATGAGAAAATCAGGTATAATTTATATTCTGCCATTTTTTGCTTTGAGCCTTTTGTTCTTGCTTGGTTGTTCTGATGATAATCTTCAGAATTCATCATATGCTAAGGTTTATGTTTTTTGGCATCGTCCTGCATTCAATTTATCTGGATATGAATTGTTTGTACTGGCTAATTATTCCAGTTCCCATTTTGACAGTAGGCTTAATTACAAGATTGTTCAAAAAACAGTGGACAATACGTCGAAAGTTATAGCACCTTCGCCAATAAAAATTGACAACAAAACAACTTATTTTAATCAGTGTGGAACTTATGACATTGAAATCAACGTCCGAGGTGAAGTTAAAAAAATATCGGATTTTTCGTATCAAGGAGAAAATACAGTCATGGTTGCACGAGGATACGGTTGGGCAATGTTCATTTCCCGTGAAAATTGGAAATAATGACAATGAAAAGAATTTACGTTATACTTCTGTTCTCTGCTGTTATAGTTAACCTATATGCGACTTCAGTATCCGGGCATACAATCTTACAAAGAGCTTTTGAACAATCTGCAAAAAGTAATTTAAAAGTTCAAATGCGTAATCCCTTACCGCCGCGCCCCAAGGAATTAATGATATTACCTTATGCAAACAAGTTAATATTTTATCGAAAAATAATTGAAAAAGATGTTTGTTTACGAGTTGAGACAGTTAGAACTACTCGTTACAGTAATGAGGTATTGGAAGTCTTCATAAAAAATTCAGAAGGAATTTGGGGAATGGCTTCTGATGGTTTTTCTGCGGAAGTCATTGAGGTCCCGTTAGTATGGTTAATAGAGTTAATGTTCACCCCCTTAACGGAAACTGAATTAGCTTATGCTTCTTATGCGATACCAGTTATAAAAAAATACAATGGACGAAATTGCTATAAGATAGTTGTTAAGTTACCCTATACCGAAGAGTTTTTGCATAAGATTACAAAGGAACCCATAGCTGATATTTCAAAAAAGAAATCTTTGTATTTGTCTGAACGACCATTTTTTTATGAATTTTTGATTGATTGCCAACAGTATATTATTGTTGACAGAAAACATTATAATGCAAATGGTAAAACTATTTTTTCTGTGAATTTCGATCATTGGGAATCCTTATCCAATAGTGAGAAATTGTTTTTAACACCATCTCGCATTGAAGGTAAATTTTTAGTCCATGACTTCTTCTCTAGCCGAATCTTAGAAAAAATGCTTAAGGATCGCAAGACAAGGCAATGGGATGACCTGTATGCCAAAATTGAAATTTTCATAGATTAGTTTTTGGAGAACGGCTCTGTATTCTTTTTGATAATTGCTTTTATTGCGATAACTACCGTAATTATTATAAAACGTAGAAAATAAAAGTGTCTATCAACAAAATATTACATGTCATTAATATTGAGAGTAATGTATTTTTAAATAATTAATAATTCTTGACACTAAAAACTGGGAAATAGTCTATGTATCACTATCTTATGCACGAACGCTGGCAATGGTTTTTTGCAACGCCTAATATGTGCGCGGCATTCTTGACTGTTTGTCTTGGTATGTTATTGACTGTACTGATGACAACTAAGCTGATTAATGCAGTCAAAAACAAAAATCGGAAATACTGTCGATTTTACTATTTAAAATACGAAAATCAAATTACTGACATTATTTTTAACTTGATAAACAGAGGCAATGATTAAGCAATGAACTACTTGCAAATTATTATTAAAAACAAAAGAATAATACTGATATTACTTTTGATTTCCATAATTTCATTGTTATTGCATGTGCTCTCTCAAGAAAGATTTGTACCTTATAATATACAGGAAACAATAATCCATAAAAATATTGAAGGAAAAAATAAATATTTTATATATGGAACATTTACAATAAAAAGTCAATGTTTTCTTAACCCGACGACAAAAGGTATGTATATTGTTCCAGTAAATTCAAAAGGAAAAGTATTAGAAGAAACAAAAAATATATTATTTTATGCACCTTTTAATGGTGAAGATGGTGCTACCGCATATGAGCGCTACGCTTGGCTTAAAGTTTTTGCAGAACAACATAATTTTGCAATTTTCTCACTTCGAATAAAAGCAGACACTTATAGCACAAATGAAAAATCTAAATACTATATTTACAAAGAGGCTGGATGGTTTTCCGGTATTTTTAAGATACAATACTTTTTACAAAAAAGATTCAACCTTACAAAAAACAAATTATGTGCAATAGGTCAATCTTCAGGGTGCTCTATGATACAACGAATGGTAGTTGAAATGCCTGATAAGTTTGCTGTAGCTGCCGGACACGGTGGCAGTAGATTTTCGCCCTATATACCAAATCAAAAATTTCCACCTTTCATATTATCTTCAACTGTTGGCGACAACACCAATATGCAAAATCGAGAAAATTATGTAGCTGCGACAAAAGCAAATATAAAACTTTGGTATATGGAAACTCATCCTATCAACAATAAGGATTTGCACAGTGCAAGTAACGACGTTTTCAGGGTTTTAACCGCATTTATTCTTTCTGCTGTTGACACAAACAGCGAAGAAAAAGATATTTTCATTCGTAAATTTGAAAATATGCCTCTATTTCAATATCCATTGAAAAAAAATAAAAAGCTTGCTCCGCAAATAGATCAGTCTCTGTGACTTGCATTTTTGACACAGTGATTGGTGATTTCCTAGAACGTTATTTCCTCTTTAATAAAACATCCATTCCAGATAACGGATGATGTTATTTGACGGTTTCAACTGATTGACACCGGTCCAGGTGAATACCAGCCGCTTGGACGGCATTTTTTCTTCCCCGGCATAGGGTTCCACTTCCACTGTGTAGGCATTGCCGGGAGTCCACATCAAATACGAACTGTTGCGGATTTTCTGGAATAACGTGGAGTCGATAGCGTCAGAAAGTTTGACTTTTTCTTTCTGATACAGGCGGATCCCTTCCCGGATTTCTGCAAGTTCACTGTCTTCCAGATTAAAGACCCGTTTCAGGTACAGATCCGGCGCACCGAACAGATTGGGCGAATTGGCAAAAAGATTGGTCCGGCGTGTCGTCGTGCCGCCGCGATTGTTGCGGACTGTTGTCTGTATGGTCATCATGGAATCCGGAGGGATCACCCGGATCGCAGAAAGTCTCCCGTTTTTATCGGGGGGGAACAATTCCATAAATTCAGGCAGATAAAACAATTCCTCCCGATACTGGAAGTTGGCATTGCGGGGCAGCGGCGTTTGATTATGCTCCTCATATTCGCCTTTTTCCCATGCTTCGCCGGAAACCACATCGTTACTGTCCGTATAATCATTGATCTGATCCCGGAGTTTTTCTATCACATCCTGATATTCCGTATCGGTGGCACTGTTCATCCGCAAACGGTTGAGCGTGGTATTGCGCTGTTGACGGGAAAAATCCAATCCGGCGGCGGCGTCGGTAATACGGAATTTCACCTGGATACCGTGATAATCCATGGTATGCTCCACACCATCGGGCAGAAAACGCTCATATTCCGTATCACCATAGTCAAAATTCTGATAAGAAACATTGGGGTGTTTCGTCCGTTCTGCGGCGACCAGCCATTGAATCCGGTTTGCTGCGCCTTCGCAAATGTATTGACTCCGCTGTTGTTTCGTATGCGCCGCCATGGTGTAGGTGTTCAGCTGGGAAATGCCGATCACTGCAGTCACAATCATGGAACATGCCATGATCAATGCCAATACCGGGATCAATGCCGATCCCGATTCGCCGCGACGACGCTTAACGGTGACCTGCGCCAGATGCTGTGTTCGATGCATTGTTCATCACCTCCTCCCGGTCTCTGAAAACGCTGTGGGAACCGCTCCCCGCTGTCCGACGCAGCCAGGATTCTTCCGTCCCATCCTGCCAAACAACGGTCATACGGATCGCCAGAGGCAGATAGGGCCGCACTTCCCGATCCCAATCTTCATCCAGCCATTCCACAGTAAGGTCTGATTTTTTATCGGCATAAAGAAAAGAGATCCGTTCCACTTTTTCCGCCAACACTTCCGTGGTAAACGGCATATCCGGGTCATCCTCCTCCAGCCAGGGGAAACGGGGATATTTGGAATATTCCGCAACCAAACGGTGTTCGTCATCCACCCGGACGCGGACAAAGAGAAGTGCGCCCCCCTCTTTGGAATAATTCCGGCGCAACGTGGTAAAAAACAATTCGTCCGTCAAGCCGTCAAAGACAAGATCGCTTGCCGTCTCATTGGTCTCCTCATCCTTCCAGTTAAAAGGGATCATGTTGCGCACACAGGTATCCATGACGACATCAATATTGCGGAATTGACGCAACTTATCCGTTTGATTAACAGATGTTTGCCACGATCTGTAAAAAGTGACGGATGCAGAACCGATAATGACGGCAATAAATGACGTCACCGTCAAAGCAGCGATCAACTCCATTAAAGTAAAGTAATAACGTCTTTTCTCAGTTGCCATCTTCCGTTAATCCTTCGTCAAACATAATCCGGTCGATATTCAAAGTTTCCAACGTTTCGCCATCGGATACCCTCACCAGAGAAATGCGGCAGGTCTTCAGTTCCGGCTGTCCGTCAAGTGATCCGTCATATTCTTCATGGATATCGTTAATATCCTCCCATTCAATATAGATACGGCAGTCGTCATACGGAAAGAATATTTCCGGCACCTGCTCCACCTGGTCATTATGAAGCAGAACATATTCCGCCGCTTCCATGATACGGTGTGTGTTGTTCCAGTCATCCACTGTCTGACTGATCCGTTTCCGTGCGGATGCGAGAAGTTGGAACAGCACCGCCAGAGACATGCCGAGAATGGCAATGGCAATGACCGCTTCCAACAGGGTGAATTTCCGTTTGAGATTTGCCATCAGAAATCCACCTCCTCCCCTTCCTCCGGTTCACGGGAACGGAGCGAACCGGTCAACAGGGAAACCTCAAAGATGCGTACAAATTTATCATGGCGGAACTGCAGTTTGGATAAGGCACATGCGCCGCCATCGGGATAAAAGCGGAAAATATCAATATATTCCATATTGGAAGTAAAAGAATCGCCCTGACTGGATTCATAACCTTCCGGCAATTTCCATTTAATATCAGCAGTTTCCGAAGTGACGGATAATTGACCGTCATTTATGACGGTATCGTTTTCTTCTTCCGCATCCCGCATAAAAAAAAGTTTTGAACCGGGGTCAAACGCAACAATCCGGTCTTTGCCGTTTTCCATTGCCTGATACCGCACTCTGGCACAGAACAGTTCAAAATTCTGCGCGGTCTGCTCCAACCTTGTGGCGGGGGAGGGACTGCGGAGCAGGGGAAGTGCCAATGCCGAAATAAGCCCGATAATACATACGACTGCCACCACTTCCGGTAACGTGAAATGGCGGCAGGATATTGTGTAGGGCTGATTCCGGTACGGGGTCATAAACAAATCGGTTCTTTAATCTTCCGTTGTCCAGTTGGTGATGTCGGCATCTTCGCCGTCACCGCCGGTCTGCCCGTCTGCACCAAGAGAGGAGAGGTCAAAGGACTTGGTATTATTTTCTCCGGGGACCGTGTACTGATATTCATTTCCCCAGGGATCGAGGGGAATTTTTTTCATGTAAGGACCGTCCCATTTTTCGTGACTGTCAATATTTTCCACCAGGCCACGCAATTCGCTGGGATATTTTCCGACTTGGATTTTATAGTTATCCAGTTCCTGTTCAATGAGTTTGATTTGCATTTGAGCGGTACTGATCTTACCCTGTTTCACATAATTCATGTAAATCGGGGTGGCAATTCCGGCGAGACTGACCAGAATCACAATGACGACGACTACTTCCACAAGAGTGAAGCAGGATTTTCTTTTCTTTGACAACTTGTTCTTTCTCATAATTTAGGTCCTCCTTGAGAGTTAATTGCATTCAAGTCCATCATAGCCATGAATATGGAAGCGACGACGATCAAAACCACCGCCGCAAGAAATACGATCACCGCCGGTTCAAACAAACTCAACAGCCGTTTGATTTTCAACCGGGTATCCCCTTCCAGATTATCCGCAATATTTTTCAACATTTCGCCGACGGACCCGGATTCTTCCCCTACCCGGAGCATAGGTACCATTTCCCCCGGCACATACGGATTATCTTTTAATGCGGCAGAAAGTTTTGCACCGCCTTTGATTTTATCGGGAAGTCCGTGGAACGTATTGCCGATCACCGGATTATGAATAATCTTTTCCGCAATTTTAACGGTACGGATGATTTCCACATGATTGGCAATCATAATTGCCAGTGTCCGGATATAACGGCACATTTCCAGGTCTGCAATGATTTTCCCGAACAGAGGCAGGGAAAGCATCAGACGGCTTTTTCCCATCTGCCAGCGTTCCTCCCCGATATATTTGCGGAAACCGTACACCCCTGCCCCAAGAAGCAATACCGCCGGGATCAGCATTTTGAATAAACTGCTCATTGTCAACAGAAATTGCATGGAGGGCGGCATCGTTCTGCCCATATCTTCAAAAATCCGTGCAAACTGGGGGACAAACACCGTAAACATCAGGATTGTAACCAGAATGGTCACGACAAGAATCGCACAGGGATAAATGCTGCTGGATACAATAAAACTGCGTAAATCTTTGCTTTCTTCCATGAATTTATACAGGTGTGTCAACACTTCCGGCAGACATCCGGTTTCTTCGCCGCTCTCGATCAGATTGGCATAATATCCGGGAAACATGGAACCGTGTGAACGAACCAATTCAGAAAATTTCTTCCCTTCATGCAAACCTTGACGCAGAGAATTGACAAAATTTTTCTGATCTTCCTGTGCAGAACCTTCGGCAATGATCGCCATCGCCCGTTCCAACGGCACATGAGAATTCAAAAGCGGACACAATTGCCGCGTAAAAGCAAAGGTATCAACTTTTGCACGGGGCGCAAAGAAAGAAAGTAAATTGGCTTTATCGACAGCCCCGGCCTCGCCGAGATAACGGACCGGGATCATGCCGCGCCCGCGAATCTTGTTCAAGGCTTCGGTTCGATTCCCGGCTTCGATGAGAATCTCTCTTGCCGGTTCGCCTTTTTCTGCTGCGGAATATCGATACAATGCCATAATATTACTCTTTCATTCTCAAGACTCAACCGTACTGCGGCGGACTTCTTCCCGTGTGGTGATGCCAAGGCGGATCTTTTCTTCCGCATCTTGAAGAAGGGTCGTCATGCCGTGTTTCACGGCTATCGCTTCCAGTTCCGCACTGTCGGAGTTCCGGTTGATGGCATTGCGGAATTCATCATTCACATTCAGCAATTCAAAAATGCCGGATCTGCCTTTGAATCCGGTTTTTCCACAGCGGCGGCAGGTTTCCACTTTCCCCGGCATTCCATTACAGTCCGGGCAGATTTTGCGCACAAGACGCTGACTCAATACGCCGAACAGGGCGGAGGAGACCAGGAACGGCTCCACACCCATATCCAACAGACGTGTTACTGCGCCCACGGCATCGTTGGTATGCAGCGTACTCAAAACCAGGTGTCCGGTCAATGCCGCATTGATCGCGATATCCGCCGTTTCCCGGTCACGAATTTCACCGACAAGGATAATATCCGGGTCCTGACGGACAATATGGCGGAGTCCGGCGGCAAAGGTCACGCCGATTTTGGGATTGACCTGCATCTGACACAAACCGGGCATTTTATATTCCACCGGATCTTCGATGGTGATAATCTTTTTCTTCTGATCGTTCAATTTATGGATCACGCTGTAAAGGGTCGTTGTTTTTCCGCTGCCGGTGGGGCCGACAACAAGGATGATTCCATGGGGGACCTGGACCAGATTTTCAAATTGTTCCAGCAATCGATCGGACATACCAAGTGTATGAAGATCAAAACTCAACGCATCCTGATTAAGCAAACGCAATACAATACTTTCCCCGGTCAGAATCGGAATGGTACTGATACGCATATCCAGTTCATCCTGACCGAGCCGGATCGTCGTTCGCCCGTCCTGGGGCAAACGGCTTTCCGCAATATTCAGCCCGCCCAGCAATTTAATACGGGATGCAATCGCAGGGAATTGAGAAAGAGGACATGTCATAATCTCCCGCAGCACACCATCGATCCGGCATCGGACAGAAACTTGTTCCATGCCCGGTTCCACATGAATATCGGAAGCCCCGGTTTCCAATGCGCGGGAAAAAATATCGTTGACCAGGCGGACGATCCGTGCTTCTCCCGCCATGGAACGGAGCATATTTTCGTCACCGGTATCAATGGCAGTTTCCTGTTCTTCCACTTCCTCATTTTTCAAACGTGCAAGAAGCCGTTCTGCCACGGTCCGACGGACAAACTGGAAAGAAATACTCCGTTTCCATTCCCGGTCAGCAAGATAGCGGAGCCGGTCAAGGGAATAGGGATCGGAAACCAGCATGACCATGGAATCGTCATCCCATTCCATCGGGATACAATAATTGGCATTGAAAAATTCAAACGATGCACCGGGAAAAAGTCCGGCGACCTTGAGTTCATTTTCATCAGGCACAGGCATACCGCAGATCCGGGCATACGTTCCTGCAAGTTCCTGTTCCGTGCAAATGCCATCCTGAACAAGAGCAAAATCCGCATTCCGCAATTCAGCGGCAGTGGCAATGCCATTTTTCCTTTTCCATTCCGGATGAACGGAAAAGGCTTTTGCCGTTGCATCCAAAATTCCGTTTCCGTTGATCATCAGAAAAACTCCTCTTTTGTGAAGATGCGGAACGGCTTTTTCGCATCCGGTCCATCACCGGTTTTCCGGTCAAAATCATTCAATGTTTTCAAAGCATCGTTGTATTTTTTGACCATTTCTTCCACTTCACTCTTTTCATGCACAATCGTACCGGTGATCAGCAGCAGAATTTCAGAACGTTGTGCCGACGCATCAGTGGAACCGAACAAACGGCGGAGCAGGGGAATGGAGTTGATAAACGGGAGCGACTCCAGAGAATCCTTTTTGGTTTCCTTGATCAAACCGCCGATCACCATCGTTTTTCCGTTCTGGATCGTCATATTGGTTTCTACTGTGCGATAAGAGAATACAGGCGCGGAGGTCTGATTATTGTAAGTCGTAGTATCATCAATATCAGAAACTTCCTGTTTCACATCCAGCGCAATGTAATCCTTACTGGTCACTTCCGGCGTGATGGTCAAACGGATCCCGATTTCTTCAAAGTCAACAGACGCGTTATATACAGTGGAATTGGAACCGGTGGATGCGGTATCCGTAATGGCGGAACTGATATACGGCACTTTTCTGCCGACCCAGATTTCCGCTTCTTTATAACTGGAAACCAAGACCTGCGGACTGGAAACGACTTTCAGATTCCCTGTCTTTGCCAATGCTTTAATATAACCGAATTTCTGCATGTTATCCGGATCATAAATCTGAACTCCGCCGCCCAATTCCCGGTTCGGGATCGTCTGGGTCAAGCCGGTCGCCGCATTGACAGTCTGGGTAAAGGCATTCATTTTGGAATAGTTGGAGCCGAATGAAACCGTATTTCCGTTGATGGATCCCATACCGGAAAGTTCCAGTCCGAATTCCGTGGATTTATCCAAAGTGACTTCCACCACCAGAACTTGCAGAAGCACCTGCGCCGGAACAATATCCAAACGGTCAAGCAAGGCTTTGATACTGGCGTATGTACGCGGAGTGGTACGAATGACAAGCCGGTTCAGTTCGCCATCGGCAAAAATACGGACCGGCGTTTCAAACAGATTGGATGCCTGATCGGTGGAAGTATTGGCGGCATTGTTTACCGTATTGTTCCGGGTACTGGCATTACTACTGGAGGTTGTGCTTGTTGTTGTACGGCGCGTACTGGCGGATGCCTGGGAATTGATGTTTTCCGTTTTGACATTCCCGGTATCGGAGTCGATAGTCAAAGACTGCCCCGTGGTGTTGTAAATGTTGGCAAGACCTTTGAGAAGACGGTCCGCTTTGCCGTGGAGAACTTTATACACAAACACCCGTTCCTGATCCAGTGACATGGCACTGTCCAGAATCTTGATCCATTTCCGGATTTCTTCCACCGCTTGCGGTGTCGCCGCCGCACCAACGATCAATTGAAGGCGGTCAATCGCCGTCAACTGCACAGATCCGGGCTGTTCCGTCCGGTCAGTTGTCTGCTGCACATAGAAACCGAGGACCGGGAATACAACTTTCAATTCATCCACAATTTTGCTGGGGAGAATATTATCACACCGCATGACCAGACGGGGCCATGTATTTTTTCCGTTCCGGTCAACGAGTTCCAGAATCTGCTGCAATTTTTTCACATTTTCGGCAGAATCGCTGATCAACACGGCATTGGGACGCGTGAGTTCGGAAATCGCAGCATTTTGGGTAAGAAATGGTTTCAACTGGTTGACCACATCTTTTGCCGTTGTGTTTTTCAACGGATAATAGCAAACTTCATTGCCGGCACCGGAATTCACCTTCAAATCAGGCTGTCGTGCCATTTTGGAAACGGGAATGATCCGCAGCAGGGAACCATCCACACGCACCGTTGCCCCCGCAAGAGCCAGCATACGGTCGAATGTCTGCCACAATTCCCGTTTGGTCATGTTGGAATTAATGTTCAATGTGACAGTATTTTTCAATTCGGCATCGCTGACAAAATTGAACCCGAGGACATCCGCAAATGCGGGGATCACATCCAATACCGGCGCACTGTTGAATACCAGAGAAACAGCAAGAGATTGATCTCCATCCATCAGGATAAAATCTTCATAGTAAGGAACATTCTTTTTCCCGACTACGGCATTTTTTGACGGAATCACCGATTTCTTTTCCATTTCCTTCAACACCTTATCCGGCAAAGAAGAAAATTGTTCGTTTTTGTATACGACTTCATCTTTTTCTTTTTTCTGTGCGCCATTTTTATCACCGGCAACCCCTTTCTGCAGGAATGTCAGTGTTTCTTTTTTCTTCTCCACTTTCTTTGTTTCCACTTTTTCCGGCTCGCTGAACATCTCACAGCCACACAATGTCAGCAGAACTGCCGCCGTAATATACCAATTACTTTTTCCCATGTTGACCTCGTTATGTTGAATTTTTCTTCTCATCATTATCATCTGCGGTTCCGGTTCTGCTGATTCCAGTTGCCCCGGTTACCCCAATTCATATTACGGTTGCCCCGATTATTCATCATCCACATCCATTGTCTCATCTGCTGCGGATTCATTTGGAACGGATTCCGGTTCTGATTGGTGGTATTGCTCTTGCCGCCCGCATTTTTGGAGGCTTCCACAATGGTCAATTCCATCCGTTCCGAACCTTTGGTCAATACCGCAGAATTACGGGTCACACTATCCAGCTTATAACCATTCGCCATGGTTTCTCCAACACGGACATATTGTTTATAAACAACACTTTCCTGCTGCTGATTATTATTATTCTGACCGGGGAACATGCCCGGCATAAAACGCTGTCTTGCCATGTTGCCTCCCCGATTCCAATTGTTATTCTGGTTCATATTGGCACGGCCTGCCATCCACGGCGGCATGTTGGGGCGGTTCTGCTGCTGTTTCTGCAGTATGATCGCGCCGGATACTTTATCAATCGTAAACGTTCCGACCAATGTCATACTCAACCGGGTATTATTGTTTCTGCGTCTGCCGAAAACACGGGCGTTGGGACAGCGTGCCGCATCAAAAACATTTTTCGATACAATAATCTGTTCTTTTTCTGCGGAAGAACGGTTTTGCGGAGCGGTCATTTTTGCCGGATTTTTCTTTGCCGCCGCCTTTTTGACTGCGCTCTTCTTCCCCGGTTTGCGCTTGATAAAATATTCATCTTCATCCATGGACGGTTTCCCCAAGGAAGAAAGAACACCCCAGGTGATCCCGCAGGCAAACAAACAATTCAATACGATCAATACAATTTTCATTGTCCTTTGCCCTCCCCGTTTTTCTGCACACAAATCACGCGGACCGTCCCCCACAAACGCAATGCAGAGGCGGTATCCTGCTGAACTTCCGGCGCATTGGTCCGGCGTGCGGCATTGACCGTTTGTGTTGTTTGCGTCTGCTGTTGCCGCTGCCGCATGATCCCAGGCCGGATATCGACCCGTTTCCAATAAACTGCCGGTTTACATTCTTCCACCGCAGTCAGCAGGGCAGTGATCTGCTTCAAATCAGCAGTCATGGAAATATCCAATTCCGCAAAACAGAGACCGTTACTGATTTTGGAGGTCCGTGTTGAACCGAGACTGTCCAATTTCAAATCTTTATTTTTTGCGGCATTTTCGATTAATTGGCGCAATCCGAGGATCACATCGCCATCCACTTCTTCCCGCCAGCAATTTTCCAATTTTGCCTGATATTGTTTTTTTACGGCATCCGCGGCGCGCTTTTTAGAATCCAGATTTTCAAATTCCTTCTTCTCTTTTGCAACTTCCGACCGTATTTTTTTTACCGCTTCTTCCGATGGCAGCAGATTCCCGAAATCACTGCTGAAATGCAACAGCAGATAAATCCAGCTGAGAACCATAAAACCTAATGCTAAAGTCAATTTCCCATACGGTGTACGGAGAAAATGGGGTTTACCTGTACTCATTTATCTCCCTCCACACGTTGTAATTTCAATGTGATCATATTGACCGAACCGTTCAGATTACGCTGATTCAATTGGGCTATCTTCCAATAAGAAAGACGTTTCAATACTTGCGGCAGATTCAGGTTTTCCGCTTCACTTTGCAAAAACAGATCCACTGTCGTTTCCGAAAAACGCAAACTGGATACCATCACATTCGGCGGCATGATCTCACTCAAATCCGCAAAACATCCGGAAAGATCGGAAACCCCGGGCTTCAATGCCAGAATACGCTGCAATTCACGCATTTCCTTATCCCGTTTCTTCAGATTCGTTTTCAAATTTTTATTTTTGCGACGGTAATTATCGCGCTCATGCTGCAAACTCTTATACTCTTTCGCTATCCGGATCCGGCTGAACGCATGATCTTTCAAACTCACACCCAACAGAATCAGAAACAGAATCACACTCACTGTCGCATGAAAACGCAACCGCTTCGGACGGAAACGGGACGGAAGAACGCGTACACTGCGCTCTGTTTTCCGGAAATCATGGGTCATGATCAAACGCATCACCAACAGATTTTCCATATAATTCACCGTAACAAATCCTTCCGGCGGAAATACAAACAACCGATCCCATTCCTCACGCCAGAACGGGGAAAGTTCAAAATCACCTTCGCCGGCTTCGCGCCATTGTCCTTTGGAATATACATACTTGCTTTCTAACGCCGGACACGGTACATCGTCATCCGTATCACGCACACCCAGCAGCGGATAAATAAATTCATCGGCTTTGAGACGGCAGGATTGCAGAATCGCCGCCACAGAAAGAAATGCGGTCCGGGGAAAACAATACACATTCCATACCGCTTCCGGATTTTGCAGCGAAGATGGAACATACTGAATCACCGGATCCTCCGGCACATGAAGCAATTCACGGGTCAATTCAAATTCCAATGCCTGACGCTGTTCCCGGATTCCCGGAACATCCAGTGGCGGACACTGGAAGAAATTCCCTTCCGCAAGCGCACCGGTAAGGAGCAGACACCCGCGCACCCCGCCCGATTCTTTCAATACTTCCCGCAAAGTCTTACCTTTATCGCCATCCATGATCTCACGAAAAGCATGTCCCGTTACACGGTATTTCGCCCCTGTCTTACGGAAATAACAAAGCGCAATCCCATGATCAGAGATGGTTATAACGGTATATTCACTACGTCCGGATAAACGCATGGTTCACATATCTCTTTTTTATGTTTATTTTGCTGCCGATTTACGATTCATTTCCCGCAATTTCCCTGCCATTTCACGGAATTTTTCGCGGGCTTTGCCTGGATCATTTTTTTTCAGTTTTTCATATTCCGCATAATCTGCCGCAAGTTTTTCTTTCATCATTTTTTCCATCGCTGCACGGGGATTGCCGCGACGGGGTGCCGGCGTATCACCATTTGATGACTCGCCTCTCATTTCACCGGGTCTGCGATTTCCACGCATAAACGGCATTTCAATGCCTTCTTTTTTCATCAATTCCATGCGTTTCTGCATTGCACCACGGAAATCGGTCTTCTGCAGTTCAGCGATCTCTTTCAATTCTTTTTCGTATTTCTTCTCAAACGCTGCCATCTTTTCCCGACGGGTAAAGTCCGCCTGCGGCAGAGTAACGCCCGCTTTCTTTGCCAATTCCTGCATTTTTGCTTCGTTGGCGGCACGTTCTTTTGCCAATGCTTCGTATTCTTTCCCGAATTTTGCGGCGATTTGTTTTTCCGCTTCTCCACGCATGTCACGGAATTGCATCCGCATACCGCCGCCACGCGGTCCACCGCCGCGCATCATACCCATGCCGCCACGGCGTCCACCACCGCCCCAACGTCCATTATTACTGCCATCCTGTGCAAAAATACAAGTTACAGAAAAAACGATTGCAGCGGTTGACAACAAGATCTTTTTTTTCATTTCTGACTCCATTTCTTTTACAATTTCTTTACTTCGGATTATTTCTTTTCTTTGCGAACCGGACGGCGGAATGAGGGTTCCTTTTCCGGATTTGTAAAATCACGCAACATCTTTTCCACAAATTCGCCCTGCCGTTTTTTCATTTTTTCGTGCTGATCCCGAACATTGTTGACACGATTCCGGAATTGTTCCAACTGTTTCTCCATCATCCGGATCCGGCGTTCTGCACGGTCTGAATGTTGTTTCATATTGTCTTCAATCCGTTTCCGCAATGCCGCTTTGGCTTTTTCTTTTTCCGCTCCTTCCGGGGCGGCAAGATAGGCTTTCCGCAAAACCAGCAACTCTTCCAGCTGTTTTTTCCGTCTCTGTTCAATCAGTTTGAAAATCTCTTTCCGGAACTGAGCAGGATTTTCTCCCGCCAGTTTTTTCAAACGTTCTTCTTCCGCTTTGGGCAAATTGGAAAGCATTTCCTCCCACGGCTGATATCCTCCGCGACGGGACATGCCATACCGTTTTTTCGGATGATGACGGAGGTCTTTCCCCTTTTTTTCCACATTCTGTTCCGGTGCGCGGTCCGCAGAAAACATCCCTGCAGGACAAAGGAGCAAGCCTGTCGCCAGGATCATTAATACAATACGTAAATTCCTTTTCATAAGTTCCTGTTTCCTTTCCGTGATTCATCAATAATTATAAAAACGGCTTCCCGCACTGCTCACGGATGCAAACATTTCATCCGCACGCTGGATTTCCATGGAAAGATTGAACAATTCTTTTTCCCCTTCTGTTGTATACAGAAAACGATCGAATTGCTGCATTTCCGCCTTCGCCGCATTGTGCATTGTTTTTTCTGCCAATACTGGCGTTGAACCGTTTTCCGGAACCAAAAATATCCCGGCAATACAGGCACATACCGCAAGAACTGCCGCCGCTCCGGTACGGAAAATCGCCCTGCGGAAAATCAATGGACGTTCCTTACGATGTTCCTGTTCCAATATCGCCATATTGTGAATCGCAGTATCCAACGCAGGGGACGGTACCCCCGCATCCGGAGAAAGACGGAACGCCGCCGCATCCTCCATCAGCTGTTTGCAATCCGGACAATTCACGATATGTTCTGTGACCTCCGGATCATTCACCATGCCGCTGAGAATCTTTTCCATTACATCATCACATGTTTTCATTTTCAAAAATCCTCTGTCTGTTATCCTGCCCATTCACCAAGCTGCGCCCGCAATTTCTTCAATGCATACTGCATCCTTGCCAGACACGTATTGATGGAACATTTCTGTATCGTTGCTATTTCACGGAACGAAACATCTTCCTGCCGCAACAGAAATACCTGTTTCATTTCCGGCGGCAATGTCTGTACCGCATCTTCAATCGCACGATTCAATTCCGTCTGCTTCAATTCTTCTTCCGGGGAAGATGACGACTGTTTATACAGAATGGAATCCTGTTGTTCTTCCGCCCAGTTTTCATCAAACGCATCTTCCGCTTTCCGCGTCCTCTTCCGGAAAAAATCCACACTCTGATTGTGAGCAATCCGCATCGCCCACGCAAGAAAACGTTCACTGTCTTTGTAATGCGGCAGATTCCGTATGATATTCAGCCAGGTCTGCTGAAAAATGTCATCCGCATTGGACCGTTCGCCGTTCAGCAAACGGTTCAGATAGGTATACAGCTGGTTTTTATACCGGCTGTATAACAAATCAAAGGCAGAGCCATCTCCGGAAAGATACATTTGTATCAATTCCATATCACTGGTTTCCTGTTTCATCGTGTTTTTTTCCGTTCGATTCTGCACTTACAACGTAAGCAGATGATGTTTTATTGTATCATTTTTGATTTTTTTGAAAGAAATGTGATCGTTTCTGCAAGTGGACGGTCCGCCGGAAGAAACGGTAAGGATGCCATTTCCTCCCCCGTAACAAAAAAGATATCCTGATTTTCTTTGCTCACAGGGTGAAAATCCGTAGCCGCCGGTTCCGCTTCATAAAACGTCACACGCACATATTTATCCCCGTAATCATGATCCAAACGCCAGAAACATTCCCCGGGGAGAATCTCCACTCCCAATTCTTCCCGGATTTCCCGCTTCAAAGCATCACGCTGACTTTCCCCCGGTTCCACCTTGCCACCCGGAAATTCCAGAAATTTTCCCAGTTCCGTATGCTTCGGACGACTGCATACCATGTATTTACCCTGATAACGGACAATCGCCGCCACCACTTCTATGATTTTCTTGTTCGGCATATTCTATAAAAATAATAAGGGAGGAAAAATTCAGAAAACCAAATTTTTCCTCCCGAAATTCAAGTTGCAGGATTATTCAGCGTCTTTTGCTGCTTCCACCGGTTCCGCATCCGCTTCCCCCTGAACTTTACCCAGGTAGGACGGCAATTCCACGCCAGCCATATTCGCTACATCGTGGAGCGGAGGCAGACTTTTCATCAAACCGCTGAGAAAATTGGCGGTGGATGTCTTGCCATCCCCGGAAGCAGAGGCTCCATCCCAAACTGTAACTTTGTCGATCTTGATATTCTTGATCGCTTCGGTCTGGAGTTTGACCAATTCTTCCAGTTTTTCAACCAGCAGCATCTTGCTCGCCGCATCGGAATCCATACCGCAGGCTTCGATGATCTGACGATACCCTTCGCCTTTCGCTTTGAGAATCTCAAAGTTACCTTTCGCTTCCGCTTCCAGTTTCTGATAAATGGCAGATGCCTGACCTCGGGCTTCCGCTGCCTGTTTTTCCGCTTCCGCTTCCGCCGCGATCACGATTTGTTCTTTTTCGATTCTGGCACGGACGATATGTTCCGCACGCTGTTTTTCTTCTTCCATTCTTGCACGGGCTTTCTGCGCTTCCATATCCGCTTCATAACCCGCTTTTTCAATCATGGCTTCCGCCACTCGTTTCGCAGATTCCGATACACGCAACGCTTCCGCTTCTTTTTCCAGACGGGCGGCGTTGGATTGCGCAATTTCAATCGCAGACAGGTTTTCCCCGTCAATTGCCGCCGCTTCTGCTTGAATCACCGCAATACGACGCTGTTTATCCGCATTGGCTTCCCCGGACAATGCCTGGGCTTCCGCTTCCGATACCGCAATACGCTGCACTTTACGGGCTTCCGCTTCCCCAATGCCCCCTTTCCGTTCTTCTTCCGCCACATCAACACGGGCTTTGTTGATCGCTTCTGCCGCCGCACGTTTCCCGATGGCATCAATGTAACCGCTTTCGTCCGTGATGTCCGTAATGTTCACGTTCAAAAGCTGCAAACCGATCTTATTCAGTTCTTCCCCAACGTTTTCTTCAATGTTGTGGAGGAACGTTTCACGGTCCGCATTGATCTGTTCGATCGTCATGGAGGCAATCACAAGACGCAACTGACCGAGAATGATATCTTTCGCCAAATCCGCAATCGCATCCTGCGGCAATCCCAACAAACGGTTCGCCGCATTACCCATCAGTGCCGGATCCGTACTGATACCAACCGTAAACACAGAGGGTACACTGATACGGATGTTCTGTTTACACAAGGCATTGGTCAGATTCACATCCAACTGTACCGGACGCAAAGAGAGAAATCCGTAATCCTGAATCACAGGCCAAATAATCTTGGAACCACCATGCAAACAGTAACTTGCACGATGTCCACCTGTCATACCGTAAACAACCAATACTTGGTCTGACGGACATTTTTTGATGCGTGTGACAAAGATCAATGTCATGATAACAAGGATAAATACTGCGACCAATGCCGCAGCGGTACCCGCACCGAGTGATGCCAATACAATGGGAAAATTCATACTTTCAATTCCTTTCCTTATGGTTGGTTATTGATTATTTATTGATTGATTTCTACTAAAAAACGTCTGCCGCCAAGATATTTGACCAAACGGACCGGGACACCATGCCCGATCGGGTTCTCCGACACCGCCAATACTTCCCGGGTACTGGTTCCAAGATTGACCATGACTTTCCCGGCTTTTTCCATGCCGCCGGGAATATTCACGTAAACGGATCCGGCTTTCCCCACCATATCTGCGGCTTCCACATTACCGCTCTGCTGCAGTTTCATCAGCAATGCGATCAAATATGCCGTAGCCGCCATCATTGCGAATCCGCAGAGAAATGCCCCGAGCAAACCATACCATCCGCCGTGTTTACCGAAAACCAATCCGCCCCAACCGAACATCGTCAGAAACGCAAGAATGGTACGGAAGGAAATAAAATGCAAGTCCGGCAAACCGGTATCCGGATGAGGAATATCCACATCCCCGTCGAAATCCACATCCACATCATCGGGCAAAGCGGCACCACCGATCCCGAACAGAAGGAGCACAGCAGAAATACCGAACATAATGGTTCCAGCCAAAGCGATTGCCCAATAAACGGTACGGGCACCTTCCCCAGCCAAAAATTCCCCCGTCTGAGAAATAACAGCGATCATAACATCTCCTTTCCTTGGACTTTTTATCGTTCATCCGTACATTAGCATAGTAAATTGTAAAATGCAAGAAAAAAATCCAGAAAAAATCAAATAAATTTTCCCGTTTTCAAAAGTTTTCAGAACCAATTCCCTAATACCCCATATGATCGAAGTCAAACAGCATAATAGAAAACTCTCCCGTCCGAAAACACAAAGATGAATCGATACCCAGTGCCAACGGCACGGCACAGTAAAGCCCAGGGTGAGCGCAGCGTAACCCAAGGGATAAGACATAAGACCTCGCATAATGACAGCCTCCGCGTTGACGGCATTTCGTTAGAAACGGACGGCATCGTGGAGGCAATGACGTCTCCCCCTTCCCACGAAATGTATGCAATATCAATAGTTTATAAAAAAATTATAAATTATCGCATATTTTAACTTGAAATATGATTATTGCAATGATAAATTACAACATTAGATTGATCTGGAGAAATGGATCAATTATTGAGATCGCTTGATCGGTAAGTGGGTAACAGAAAACTCGCAACTTTCATAACCACCACGGAAACCGGTTGTTCAAGCGTGCCATGTGCGTCTATTCGCATACTTGGCACGTTTCTGCTTCCGTGTGGTGGTGGGCTTGCGAGTGCCTTGTTACTTAGCGGATTTAGGAAACGTGCTTTTTTTATTCCTTTATCTGCACACTGTCTCCGATTAAGAAACACAAACGTCGGAGGATAAAATGAACTTTCGCTTGATATTATGTTTATGGATAATGCTATCCTGTACCTCTATTATTCATGCCGCACAACCGGTATGGATTCTGAACGCTATAAATAATATCCGTCGGGCAAGTATTGCTGCTAAAAATGCTAATAAAATAGGAAAGCTTGCCACTTTAGGTAAATGTGCCAATGCTCTGCCGGATGATGAAATCAACCGTCTTGCAAAAATTACAACTAAGTCGGATGGATTAAAAGAGTTAAATAAAATACTCGGAAAAGCTAATTATATTGGTAAATACGGCGATGAAGCCGGACATGTTATTTTACAGGATACTTACTTGCGAATCGCAATAAAAAATGGGCATTTATCTTCTAAAACCGCTTCAGACGTTTTAACTCATTTAGGAGGAACTCCGGGGTTAACGTCTTTGCTAAGTAAGATAAATTCATCCAATTTATCCATGGCAAAGGGACATCTGCGCGAACTTGAGATAGCATTGAGCGCACGTAAAAGAGGATATACAATAATATCTCTGGGGCAAAAATTTGCAGATGGATTAAAAAAAGGCGATACTGATCTTGACGTTTTTATACGTGGGAAAAAAATTAATTTTGCTATTGAAAGTAAGGCTTATTCCGGACTCGTACCTGATGCCATGATAAAAGCTGATGCTGAAAGCCTTGCCGTATTCTGCAAAGAAGTAAAAAATACGATTCCCGTATTCTGTTTTGAAAAACCGCCTTCCAGGCTTTCTCAATACTTCTTGTCTCAAAAAGGTGTTAAATGTATTTTTGGAACACCTGATGAAATAATCGCAAAACTTGATGTTATCAACTCCATAAAATAAAGGAAAAACGTATGTTATCTTACAAAAAAACAATTTCATTAATTATGTTGGGACTTTGTGCAACCCAGTTGAAAGCCGCTGAATACGGGACTTTTGAAAGTTTTTACAGTTCCGGAGGACTTGCATGGTGGGAATGGGGCCTTATTATTGCCGGCACAATAGCTGTTGGAGTTCTAACCTTTATCACTTGGGGCGGTACAGCTCCTGCTTGGATGGTTACGGTAGGAACGTGGATTGGATCAACCATAGGACTACATGGTATTGCAGCAGCAAACTTTGGCTTGGCTTTGCTTGGAGGTGGAGCTGTGGCAGCAGGAGGTTTGGGCGTTGCAGGTGGTGTTGCCGTGTTAACAGCAGCTATGACATTTGGCGTTGAAACTACACTTTCTTACGGAACTGATATTGCGCTCGAGAAATGGAATCAGGCAAAATTTGTTGAAGCCAACAAAGAAATGTTGACTCTCCCATTACCACGTAACAAAAAAGGCGGAATAGCATATCGAACTGCGATTAACTATTTGAAAGAAAACTTGAAAGAAAACAAAGAAAAAGGTATAGATATATCAACACCGGAAAATCAGCATGTTTTAAAACGTGCCTCTGAAATTTTATACGAAAAAATGCAATCTGAAAAGGATAAAGATTACATTTTGAAAAATAAAACCTTGCTTGCATTGCTGTATTTTCAGACTAATAATTATTCCAAAGCGAGCAAAGAAGCCCAAGAGGCAATGATACTTGCAGATGAAATACGCGAAAAAAGAACAATGTCTTCTTATATTTGGGCTATATCAGAAATTGCAAATCCTGAAAAAAATTGTACAAAAGAAACAATTCAAGCCTTGCGGATTGCTTATTATCACGAACCGGATTATGAACTGATTCCGATTATGACAGCATGCGCAATGGACCGATTCATGTACAGATATCATTACGGAGAATTATCGATTGATCACATGAGATATTTCTTGGGCATCATAACTAATCAACAGATTGATAAAAAATTATCAGCCGTATCTTTGGAAATTTTTGTTACCCGTTGCCTAGTTGAATTGAAACGGACAAAACAGGATATTTACATCGTTACAAAAGATGAAAGCATGATGGGAGACAAGAAAATTGTTGATGAACTCAGAAATCGTTTTGAACGCCATAAAGATCTTGTTTCCATGTTACAAAAAAATGCTTTGCCAATAGTTTACAAATTACAGGATAAATTCCCCAAAGAAAGCAAAACAAAGCCTGAACTCCTGACTTCTCTACTGAACAATTATTTCCTCGATCTTGCAAAATTGGAGAAACAGATTCAATACAAACAATACGATATTGGACCTGCTCCCAAAAAAGAAGAAGAGGATACTAAAAACAACATTTTGTACTGGATTCTGGGTGGAATCGCAATTCTGATGCTGACAGCCTTCGGAAGTCTGTTTTATATCAAGAAACGGCGAAAAACACAAACGGAAGCGAAAAACGCAAATGATGAAACTTCTCAACCAGAGGAACTTTAATCAATTGAGAATCAGTGCCAACGGCACGGCACAGTAAAGCCCAGGGTGACGCGCAGCGTAACCCTGGGTATAAGTCCCTTGAACTCGCATAATGACAGCCTCCGCGTTGACGGCGTTTCGTTAGAAACGGACGGCATCGTGGAGGCAATGACGTCTCCCCGCCCGTGAGAGTTATGGCTTAAAAACACCAAGTGTCCTGGCGGAAAACCACATCTCTGTTTGTATGGAATACTTTTCTGTTTTTAATGGATTTTGTTTGCCGTTGATACAAAATTCAGCAGTTCAATATCTTCCACTTTCTGTTCCGTCTCTCCGGAATAGATCACGCATCCGTCAGCGGTTTTATCATTGAGTTTGCGGAATGTCTTGATATTTTTGGCGAACTCGCGGCTGTATGTCCTTGCCGCTTTGATTTCAAATGGATAAAGTCTGCGCCCGGATGAATGCAGCAGATCGATTTCCATACCATTGGAATCCCGGAAGAAATAAAGTCCGGCATCTTTACCTGCATTGTATCGGGCTTTCAATGCCTCAACAACAACCATGTTTTCAAATAAATTTCCCATCAATGGATCCCGGGCAACCATGCCGGGATTTTCCAACTCAAGCAGGTATGCCGCCAGCCCGACTTCTGTAAAATAGATTTTTACTGATTTCGTCTGCCGTTTGCCGAAGTTTTCAAAATATGGCGGCAAACGGAAAATAATGTAACTTGCTTCCAGTATGGAAAGCCATTCGGAAATCGTTGTCGAAGATACCCCGACATCATTGGAAAGGCTTTGTATATTAACCAATTGTCCGACTCTGCCCGCCAGCAGTTTGATAAACGTTTCAAACGCCGTAAAATTCCGGATGTTCACCAGCTGCCGGGTATCCCGTTCCACATAAGTCATATAATAATTGCGGTAAAAGCGGGTAATATCGATATTTTCTTCGTAAAGCTGCGGCATGAACCCTTTGAAAATATATTCGTCCCGGTCAAGTGTTATTCCGGCATCCGACAATTCTTCAATGGAAAGCGGCAGCAGCTGCAGTACGGCTGTACGGCCGGCAAGTGATTGGGAAATCCCAGCTTTTAACGCCGGTTGATGACTGCCGGTCAAGATATATTGTCCTTTTTGATTCGTTTTATCACATTCGACCTGGATATAACTCAACAGCATCGGCAACCTTTGGATTTCATCAATAATGATCGGTGCCGGATGACGGTGCAGAAATTCTCTGGCATCCTTTTCTGCCAAATTGCGAACTTCCGGATCTTCCAGATTGACATAATCATAATCCGGGAACTGCATTTTTGCCAAAGTGGTTTTGCCCGACTGACGGGGTCCGGTTATGGTAACGACCTTATATTCCTGTGCCAATTGGGCAAGTTCTTCTTGAATTTTTCGCTGTATCATCATGCCTCCTCACTGTAATTCCAAAAGTAATATAGCATATTTTATGAAAATCTCAAGTAGAAGTTTGGATTTTCATAAAAATAAAAAAGCAAATCCTATAGAAATATCAGTATAAATACCGTATTAGGAAAAAGAAAGAAGCTACAATACCTGACTTAAAAAATAATTGGAATTGGTTTTATTGTCATCAATAAAACCAATTCCGGGAAGAGTTTTTGTAAGATGGGGTACGGGGAAGAAGACTTTTTGCAAAAAGTTTTCTTCCCCGTAAATATTTATTCTGATCTCAGAAGCACCATGGCGCCGGGACGGTGTATTGTTCGAACTTGAAAAAAGCTGTAATTATGCTATATTAGAAAAGCGTGTGATGGAGGTATTACCAATTATGAATGCAAAAAAACAACCGATTTGTTATATCATTGCCGGTCCGAATGGTGCCGGTAAGACTACTTTTGCGCTTCAATATCTCCCCAAAATCGTAATGTGTAATAACTTTATCAATGCCGATGAGATCGCAAAAGGTGTATCCCCACTGAATTTTGAAGCCGGCTTGCTTCAGGCAAGCAAGATTTTTTTGCAATCTTTGAGCAAAAAACTGGAACATAAAGAAACTTTTGCTTTTGAAACGACTCTTTCCGGGCGTTCCTACTTGACACAAATACCAAAATGGCAGCAAGACGGTTGGAACGTTATCCTGATTTATCTCTACATCCCCAGTGTTGAATTTTCCGCATTACGGGTTCAACAGAGATTTGAACAAGGAGGACATAATGTGCCTTTGGATGCGATTGTCCGCCGTTATCCCCGAAGTATCAAAAATTTGTTTCTGTACTCCGAAGTATGCGACAAAACATTGTGCTTCAATAATAAACTCGGCAATGTAAGACCCGTTTTTGAAAGAACAAAAGGGCAATCAATTGAAATCATTGACAAAAATACTTATTCAAAAATTATGAAGGTGGTCAACAATGAGTGAAGATATGCAAAAAATCATTGCCTGTATGCAGGAAGCCGTTGATGCCGAAATGGAACGTAAAGCAAAACTCGGCTATAAAGCTGTTATTGCTGACAAAAACGATAATCCTAAAATAGTATCTGCAAAATATCTTGTTCGCAAACGCCGTGCCCAGAAAAAGCAAGAAGCCGCAATTTCCTGAATAAACAGGGATTGTTTCTTCGTAAAAACGGTTTAAAATATAAAAATCCTCCGGGCATGATCCGCAGACTTGAATCGTCAGATACGCCCGGAGGACATTTGTACCGGTGATCAGGTGGATTGTTTATTCATGATTTCGTGAATTTTATCCAACTGGTCTTTACGCAGTTTGGATAATGGAAACCGTTCCGGATGATCGGCGGTACTTCCGGTTATCTTCATGATAAAAACCGCATCGTCATGAATACTGACACGGAGTTCATAACGTCCGTCAAGCATAAAATCAACTTCTTCCTGAACCGTTTTTGCCGGTGTCATGAGATCCATCAATTTAAGTTGCCATTTGGACATGGTTGCCCAGCGGGGAATATAAGACATAATGTTTTCTCCTGTGTTAATTATGACATAAAGTTGTTGATATTGAAGTAGTATTCTGCTCGATAAGTTATTTTGCAAGCATCTTTCCGCTCAAGGTTGCGTTTGCGGCCATCTGGATCATCTTTGTAGCCGTTGTGCGATTCCCAATCGGCTTTTAATTCAAGCCATTCCTTTTCCGGATAAGCGGTCACTTCAACCAAAATATAATCGTAAGGTACTCCATCTATGCGGTGCAAAGAGTGTCCAATCGTATTATAGTCCAACTCTTCAAAGCGTTCTCCTTCCGGACGGTTGAAGATCAACTCTTCCCGAATACGCTTGTCGATAAAGGCATATTCCAGAGAAACTCCGTCAAATTTTTCATCGGGGTTGATCTCCGGATCGAACTCTTTGACAATGGTTGCGTGTTCAACATCATATCCCCAACCGCCGGAAAAGTTACATTGCTTAGCGGTTCTGGGGAAATGCTGTTGCAATATTGCCCTCGGGAGCGGATAATCTTCCGGCAGACGGAACGGATGTTCCGGAACAACATCGTCTTCTGACTCTTTCAAAAATTGCAGTTGAGCGCACATATCTTCCAGTTCTGCGCCCTCGTTATCCATCCAGTTTTGATACTCATCGAGAGTATTTTTCAGTTCTGCTAATTCATTCTGCAATTCCTGCCACTCTTTTTTTGTTTTTTCGTCCATATCAATTTCCTTTCATACTTTTGATACCATTGAAAATCAGATACGGCACCAATAAAATGACTCCCACTGCCAATAAAAACGGGATAAAGTAAATCAAAGTACCGACTACAAAATATCCGACCGTAATGATAAGTGGTAAAGCAATCAGACAGCCAATAACATTTAACGCATCTCTCATAAAAAGACCTCCTTGCAAACTCAAGTTTTCTACTCTATTATTCGCAAGGAGGTTTTGTTTTTGTCGCCGGAAAGTAAAAAATTACGGCAATTTGTGCCATCGTTTGTAAGCCGGACACGCCCGATTTGTTGGTCCTTGAGCAGTATTCATTCTTGCTCCGGCACATTTGGGCTGTGGATTATACTGAGCGCGGACATACATCAACTTGGCATTTTGAAAATCCAAATCCCGTTCGCCGCCCCAATACTCGCAGGTACAGCAGATCGCTTGCTTCCATTGAAATTCCGGAACCGGTGTTTGCTGAATCATTGTCAAAACCTTATTTTTTTACGATTTCAATAATCCGGACATCCGACCAGTTGGGATTTCTGGAAAGCAGAAACGCTTTCACCGCACTGCGGGTAATTTGCGGCAAATTGACCACCGTATTTCCTGCTGACCAGGTTGTCTGATTGGTGTGTTTACACTGATATTTTACTGCTGCCTGTGCCATTTTTAATTCTCCTTTTTTTTGTAAATTTACATTTTCGCTAATGTGTTCAATAATTCAATCAACTCTACTTCCGGCTTGGAACCGAAGCTGGACATAAACGGAAACTTGAAATCGTATTCCCTTGACAAGCTTATCGTATTATTTGAACCACCTTGAGCAGCAGATACGTTTTCCCATGGGATGAAAATAATTTTAGTTTTTATTGAATCTTTGATCGCATTTGCTGCATCTGAAAGTCCGGGAACTGTTTCCAATTTTTCTTCGATACTCTTTTTGGCTGCTGATAATCCGGGAATTGCTTTAAATAGTGTTTTTCCGGTTGCTCCGACACCCTTTGCTACATTTCCGGCAATTCCCAAAGTTGCAATATTTACAAATTTGCCATATGTTGTAGCAGCTTTTTTCAAGAAGCAATCGTCTCCCTTAAAATAGATCCCATTCTTTGAAATGACAATTCCTGCGGAATAATTTTCAGTCATTGAGGTATCTATCATCCCCATAACAATATCAGAAATATCTCCCTCATGTGCTGCAAGAATGTCTTTTGATAATTTGCTTACAGGATCAACGCAGCGCACACCTTTTATACCGGAAGAACTAATCAATTCCATTTTTGCCGCAATTGCAAAAGCCTCTTCCTGAGAGATATTCAATGTATTGACAAATTTCTCATTCTGAGCTGTCAACTCTCCGATTTTATTTTCTAATTCACTGATCTTTTTTGAGCAAACATCTGTTCTGTACTGTGAATTACGTAATTCCTCAATCAGTGCATTAAATTCATGGATCGCATGCGGATTGTGTTTTTTGCAGATGTCTTCAACCTTCTGCAACTCCTCTCTGGCAGCAATGGCCTCTTCACGGGAAGCGTATTCTGCACCATTTACAGTTCTGAATTTCAAATCAAACTCTTCAAGGGCATTTTCAATTTTATTCAGATACGTTTCACTTTTTGTATTCAAAAACTGTTCAGCTTCCAAATATTTCACTTTTCCAGTCATTACGCTTTCTTCGGAAGAAAAATCTATAACTTCAAAAGCTTTATCCAGCAAAGCATTTTTTACCGAATCAATTTTTATATAAAAGGCATCCGCGATTTGCTGTAAACTGCCATCGGCATCGCCGAAATGTCCAACTGCCCACTCCAGGAAAGATGATTGATAAGGACATTTTGAAAAGATTTCCAAAGCGATTTCATCAACTCTGTTTTCCGGAATTTTGTTTTCTAAAATATTTTTAGTTAAAGCTGATATACGGCGATAATCTTCCAGAGAAACAGGATCACGGAGATCAATTTTTTCTTCTTCATAAAGTGCATCAGCAAAAGAATCTACCATGCTGTCGCACAAATACATAAATTCGTCTTTAATTTTTTCCTGAACTTTATCATCATAGATCATTGAAGCTTTTACAAGGTTGGCTCCGCCGTCTATTGAACGCTTTATGCCATTCCAAAGCATTGCTTCCAGTTCATCATCTCCGGCGGCGACTTTTGCTCTGCGCTCGGCTACACGTCTTTCGTTTTTTTCTTTCTGAGCCTGCCGCAAATCATTCAACGCGGACTCCATCTCATTATAAATAGCGGGGATATTGTCTAATTTTGTAACAACATATTTTTGATAGAAGTCCTCTTTTCCCAGTGTATAACAACCATTGAGAGCCAACTGTTCCATCGTGAATGACAGAAAATCAGACAGCTCTTCCTGAATCCAATTAACACCGAACTCAACAAATGAGTCAAGGGAACCTATTTTGTCTTCAAAATTTTGCAGCATCTGCGTTTTAGTCTGTTGCGCAACTGGTACAAAAGCAGCTTTTGCAGCAGCATATCTATAATAATTTTCAGTAAAAGTTATTTCTTTGCCTGCGAAGTATAATTTTTCCGGTACATCTTCAGCAAAAAATCCAATACTTGTGTTACTCATGTTTTACTCCTGTTGTTAGAATTTATATAGTTAATGTCACAAAGAGAATATTTTTCTCAATTCTTCCGGATGGTCAAAACTGAAATCAGTAAGTTTTTCTCCAATCTTCTCCAAAACGTCCATATATTCACTTTCGCGTGCAAAATTCCATTGAAAGATCAACAATCGCTCCTGCATTTTTTCAAAATAAGGTTCGTGCATCATTGCTAAAGCGTAAATTGTCATTGCTCCTTTTATTAATCCATCAGTAAATGCGTCTGTCCCGAAACGATATCGTTTTCCGTTAGTCTGAAGCTCAAACAGTCTGTAAAAAAAATCACCGATAGCAACAATCGCCAGCATGTTGCCATTGGACGCCGCATTAGCAAACTGGTCAATCGCATCCATATTCATGAGCTGCATCATCGCAAACCCTTGAACAAACTCTGGTTCTTGAAGCCATTCCGGATGTTCTACTTCAATATCACACATATCCCATTGAGACAACAATTTCTCCAAAGTAAACTCATCTTCATCGAAAGTTTCTTCAAAGTCGCTGTTGTCACTTTCTTCCTGATCAACAGAGTGAGAGTGAAATTTATCCAAATTACGATGATGAGTATTCTTTTTGTTCATTTGATTCCAAAAACTCATTTCTACGATAACACCTTGTTTTTTTATTTGAAAATTACAGACATTCAGGAAGTACAAAAAAAGACGTACTCCATTCTCATGACTCAGGAGGTACGCCAATACCCGAAAAAGACCATGCAAACAGAGTACGTCTGTATAGACAGACGCACTCCAAGCAAGTCGATCTTTTTCTCTGTACTTTGGCGTTTTCCTGAGTTCGATCCGCTTGAATAATGCGAATAATTTCAATTTTTCAATTCAGTTGTGATTCTTTTATTACTGTCCGTTCTTTACCTTTCAGTTAAGTTACGAAAACAATATAGCACAATCAAAATGAAAAGTCAAGTCGCATCTCTGTTTGCATGGAAAAATTCTCATCTTTATGCCTTATTATTCGCAGATAATATTACGATTTGTCGCGAATTTTTATTTTTCTTGAATTTTTTTTGAAATAAACTGAATTCTTCCCCATTGAGGGTCCAATAGACTAAGACGTAAATGGAGCAAACGTTCCAGTTCCGCTTCTCCATTGTCACGGAACGCCCCGCGCTCCAATATTTTGTTTATACCGTGCCGGATGATCGAATCCAAGCCGACAGCCTGCATAATCGGGTCTGTGGTCAGCATTTCTTTCAGCATCTGTGCAGGATCTCCTTTGCGACTACTCCAATAACGCTGCCGCTCCTGAACCTTCGCAACATCAAAGTCTGGA
>JAFVSW010000073.1 GCA_017503545.1 Lentisphaeria bacterium
GAAAAGGAAGAGATCACCCATATCCCGGCGATCCGCTATGACGGACCGGTCGAGACCGTTGGAGCGGGTGATAGTTTTACTGCCGGATTTTCCTATGCACTGGCAGCCGGGGCATCCATGAAACACGCCGCCATGCCCGGGACTTGCTGCAGTGCTGTCACCATCCGTAAATTGAATCAGACAGGCGTTCCGCCCCCGCTGAAATTATGGATCTTCTGTCATAAACTTCGGAAAAATCGAGGGGGGAATTCCGATTTACCATTCTGTTGTAATCAGCAGAGCTTTCCCGGATTTTATGACGGCACATTTTTTGACATTTTCCATGCGGATTTCTGTATCATCATCACAGAATATCAAATTCTGATCAGCATTGTCAAGCTGAAGTTTTCCTTTTGTGCTGATGGCGTTCTCATGGAAATCTTTCATCGTGATTTCATATAATGCCCCGAGTGTGCCCAAATCATTCCACTGGAAAGATGCCTGTTTGACAGCCACATGATCGGCTTTTTCCATAATGGGATAATCAATGGAAATTTTTTCGCATGTTTCAAAATCGGAAAGATAATCGTTTCCACTTGCCCATGATTCAAATTTTTCATACAAAGCCGGAGAATATTGTTTGAATGCTTCGGCGATTGTTTTCACCTGCCAGACAAAGATTCCGCAGTTCCACCAGTAATTTCCGTCCATTATGTAATGCTGGGCTGTTTCAAAATCCGGTTTTTCCTTGAATGCGTTGACGTTATAAATTCCGGGGGCAATTTTTTCTCCGGCACAGATATACCCGTATCCTGTTGCCGGTTTATCGGGCGTGACACCGAGAATGGTCAAACTTCCGTTCTGAGCCTGGATGATGCAATCGATCAAATCTTCCTGAAAGCGTTTTACCGGAGCGATACGGTGATCTGCAGGGAGAATGATCATTGTAGCATCTTCGCATTTCCGTTTGATCAACGCTGCAGCCAGAGCGATACATGGTGCGGTATTTCTTCTGCAAGGTTCGGCAATGATATTTTCAGCCGGGAGCATCAGGATTTCCCGTGCCTGAATTGCAGAAACTTCATCGGTGATCACAAACACATTTTCAGCATTCAGCAGAGGAAACAGCCGTTGAACGGTATCTTCCAGCAGAGTCTGTTGTCCATTCAGAGAGATCAGCGGTTTCGGGCGTTCTTCGGTACTCAAGGGCCACAATCTTTCGCCTTTGCCGCCAGCCATGATGACGGCGAAAATTTTATTTTTGTCAATTTTCATAATTACTTTCTCCTGATTCCATGCAGTAATTTTGTATGCGGCAGCAAACGGCATCTGATATTGAGTTTATGGGGTAAATAAACTTTTTTTCCTGCGATTGAATTGATCAGATCCTGCACCAATTCTTTTTGCGGATTTGCCAATTTCAGAAACCCTTCCCGTATCTCTCCCGGAGAAATCCGGTTATTTACCCAATAGTCCACCTGTTCTGCCACACTTTCCGGGGTATCTTCTGCATAACGTACAGCGAACTCCGGCAGAAGAGTATCCCGTCCGCCCAGATTTCGGGTATTTACCACAGGCACCCCGCAAAGGGAATATTCCCCGCAGGAAAACATTGCCCCTTCAACGGCGGACAACGCCAGCCCGCAGGCTGCTTTGCAAATCTCCTGTCCGATAAAAAATGAGGGGACTTTCTGTGTCCAGACAGCGTTCGGGAATTTGGAGATTGTTTGTGTAAAATATTCTTTTTCCTTTTCAGAATAACTGCCGATCAAGTGAAGTTTTCTGATTTGTTCTGCAAGGTAATGCCGTTTGAACGGGGTAATGCGTGCGATATAAATGGCATCGAATTTCTGTTTCCCCATTTTTGCTAAAGGATACCGTGCCGGATCAAGGAATGCATTGTGACTGGCAAGATAAACTTCGCAGAATTCCTTGATAATTTCCACCTCTGCGGGGGCGTTGGCAAGGATGATGAACCGTGCTTCCGGGAATGCATTTTTTGCTTTTGTGAGGCGATTTTTCAATTCATCAGCGACTTCCGGCAGTTCTGCGGACCAGCCCAGCTGTAATATAAGAGTGAATTTTTCTCCGCGTGGGATTGCTTTCTGAAAATCAGAAAGATTCCGCAGAAAATCCATTTCAAACGCCGCAATGATTTTTGGCGTATGATTCAGAATAAAACATGGCAGACAATCAAAAAAACTCATTTTAATTGCTTCCCTTCCATTCCCGGAACTTCAACAGGGCATTCGTTCGCGCTCTGGCATTTTCTGCAATATTTCCGGCGAAAATGGAAATACAGTTGTTTGTGAATTTTCCATCAATCACATGCAGCAGCGGCAAAGGACAAGTTACATTGAGTATACCTTTTTCAGGGTCGATCACAGCCCCGCAGAAATTTTTGACTTCCACTTTTCTCCAGAAGATATTTTTATGTTCCGGCATATAAAATACTGCCTGAATATTTTCTTCGGCGGTTCCGGGTGTGGCATCCAATTTCCAGTTCAGCGGATTGATACAGTAGATTCCTTTTTTCAAGGCGGGATCATCCATTTTTTCATTATTGATGCAGCTGATCCATGTAATGATCACACCGTAATCATCGGCTCCTGCGGCTGCTTTCAAATCATCCCAATAAAAATCATCGGCGATTTGTTCTGCTGTTTTCGGCTGCATATCAGGAAGATACGCGGCAATAAATCCGTTTTTAACCGTTAATCCATCAACTTCCTGCATTGCTTCATAAAGCATATCAGCAGCTTTCCCTTCTGCAAGAAGGACGAATGGATGGCATGGTTCATGGAAATTTTCAAGATAATATTCCAGAGCTTCTGCGACTTTTCTGACATCCGGCTGCTGGATCGCCGGGGCAAAAACTCTTATTCCGCGTCCAAAAATATCATTGGTGTGAGTTTTGGTCCAATTAAATTGAATATCGTGGGTATCTCCGTATCCTGCCGGGGCCTTGCCGATATAAAACAGATCAAATTTTGAGTAATACTGTGGAATATCATTTTCCCGTATCAGCCAATTTGTACCGTAATCATAAGGGGATGTTGTGGAACAACCTGCAAAAATCAATACAAACGCCGCCGTTAAAAGTGGTAAAAGTTTTTTCATTTTCCTCTCCTTAATTTGCTTAGGAAAACCCTTGCGATAAACAAAGGATTTCCAATGATATACCGTTTAAATAATCTGATCGGCTCATTGTAAAGCCGGTAACACCATTCCATGCCGCTTTCCCGCATCCACAACGGGGCACGGGGGATCCGTTCAGATACAAAATCAAGCAGTCCGCCGACTCCGATCGCCACGCACCCCGGAAGATCCTGCAAATGCTCATGGATCCACATTTCCTGTTTCGGAACGCCCATCGCCACCAGAATGATATCCGGCTGAAGTTCCCGGAGTTCCGTAAATACAGCTTCCTGACTTTTTTCCCGGAAAAAGCCATCGGCACAGCCGATAAATTCAGCTTTTCCATTCAGGGCTTTTGCGTTTTGCAATGCCGCCGCTGCCACGCCGGGGGCTCCCCCCAGAAGATAAATACGGTATGTTTTCTGGGCAAGCAGTGGAAACATATCTGTTCCGTTGACATTTTCTTCCACTCGATACCCGAGGATCTTTGCCCCGATTTTTGCCCCGATTCCATCGGAAAATACTGCCGGGCACGAAAGAAGAACTTGTTTGTAAGCTTCATCACTGTATGCAATATTCAGGCAGTGGGCATTGATGAATGCGACATGCCGGGACTTTCTGCTGTTGACCAGTGTATCGATTTTCTGTAAAGCCTCCTGCATCGTACCGGTAAAAAACGGAACACCGAACACCGCAGCTTTCCGGCTGAGATAAATATCTGTCAAACCTTTTGCTGTATTTTTCCAGCAGAATCGGGCGGATTTTGCCTTCCCTTTGATGATCAAATCCTGCTTTACATTTTCATCTGTAAGAATTTTTTGCATTGCCGCTGCAATTTCCTGAACCGATGCCGGATCAAAAAGTTCGGCGGCATCCTCTCCCAATTCACCCAGAGAGGAATTGTTGGAACAGGCACATGGGACTCCCGCATGCATTGCTTCGAGCAAGGATAACCCGAATCCTTCAAAGTGTGACGGAAAGATATACATTGCACTTTCCGCATAAAGTTCCGGCAATTTTGCAAAGTCAACGAATCCGGTAAATTGGAACTGATCTGCACATGGAGAATTTTTTGCATATTCAAAAACGGTTTCAGCCCCATTCCAGGCGGCACCGGGCATGACAAGCGTATATTGTTTCCGCAATTCTTCGGGTAAACATTCAAACGCTTTCAGCAGATTCAAATGATTTTTGCCCGGATGTTCAATGCGGGAAATATAAAGAATCTGATTTTTCCTGTTGACTTCTGCACTCACCGGCGGAGTAAATCCGTTATAAACCACACTGATTTTTTCTTCCGGAATATGCCAATATTGGATCAAATCATTTTTTGTTGACTGACTGATGGCAACAATACTCTGGGATTTCCGGACAAAATGCGGCAAGATCTTTTTGATATAGAACATTCGGAATTTATCGTATTTCACCGGAACATGGTATTGGGATAAATCGTGAACGACCGCAATGGTAAAGATGGGATAACGGCAAAACGCCCGCCGGTTTGCGGCAAGCATAATACAGAAATCAAATTTGTTCCATTTGACACGCCAGGGAAGAAGGAACAAACTGTAAAGCATTGAAAATAAAGCTCTCTGTTTTTTGATCCGGATCAGCTCAAAACGCTCAAACTCTTTTGCTCCGTCATCTTCCACGATCAGCGTGAGTTCATGCCCTGCCTGTTCCAATGCTTTGACGACTTCACGGATATAAACTGAAATTCCCGATTTTCCGTTGTCAAACGGGATCGCAGAAAGCAGGATCTTCATTTCAATTCCTCCGTAAGTTCTTTGAATCTATTCACAAAATTTTCCTCCGAAAAGTGATGTTCTGCCAGCCATAAGCCGCATTCCCCCTGTTTTTGCAGCAATTCGGGCTGATGATAATAATCCGTCAGGATCTTTGCTGCAAACTTCAGATCCTTTTCCGGGATAAGTGTACCGCATTCTCTCGTGAGATATTCCCCGATTCCGCCCAGATCAAATGCCGCCACCGGGATTCCGTGAGCCATTGCTTCCAGCCCGACGAGTCCGAATGGTTCCTGCCAGCGGATCGGAAAGAAAAAGACATCGCAAAGTTTCCATAATTCTTCCGGCTTGCTGACAAAGCCTGCAAAGTGAACTTTACCGCATAATTTGAATTTTTCAACCATCATTTCCAGCATTTTCCGGTCTTTTCCATCTCCGGCAATGATACAGGTAAAGGGAACTTCCAGTTTTGCAAGGGCTTTCAGCATCAGATCTGCCCCTTTTCCCCGGATGAGCTGTCCGAGAAAGAGAATCCGCAAAACTCCATCCGGCATAAAGGTGTGTTCTTGTTTTTCAGTTTTTATAAATGCCGGGAGTTTGAATACTTTTTCAAAACCGTTTTTCCGCAGGTTTTCCGCCATAAAGTCTGAAAGTACCAATGCCGGAAGTTTACGGTACTCTGCCAACGGCGGGGCTTCGTTGCGACCGAGAGAACAGAGTTTGCAGATGAATTTATTATATTTCCGGTGGCAATTGATCCTTCCCACGGGCATATAATAGTGATGCCGCTGGCAGTATATATTATGATCGTGAGCGAAAAAGAAGGTTCTGTTTGCCGGAAGATGCTGCAAATACTTTACATCTATAATATTATGCAGGATCACAAGATCAGCAGTCTGCAGGATTCCGTCATCCGGTGAAAAAATTTTTACGCTTTCAAACGAGCCAGCAAATCTTTCCTGATCTTTGCCGCCATCTTCCATATAACGATAGTGCACAGCAAAGCCGTTTTTCTGCAAAAGGTCCGCACTGTTCTGCATGTATCGTTCGATCCCGCCGATGATTCCGTTATATTTTCCGATGTAAAGAATCTGTTTCATCCGACCAGCTCCCGGTAAATATCTGTAAGTTTTTCAGAAATCCTCTTCCAGTTGTATTCCTGAGCAGTCATTTTTCCTCCGGCAATCAGGGATTCCCGCTGAACTTCCGCTTTTTGATATGCTTCAAGCAGGTCTGCTGTATCATTGTCTTCAAACAGAAGAGCATTTTTTCCGTCGATCAGAAAATCCCTCAAGCCGCCCACATTGGAAGCAATCAGCGGGAGTTCTGCATCCAAAGCTTCCAATGCGGCAATCCCGAATGGTTCATGACGGCTGGGAAGGATAAAACAGGAGGCTGTTTTCAATGCCTGTAAAAGAGTTATACTGTCGGGCGGCAAACCGGGAATTATGGTCAACCGGTTGTTTACTCCCAGTTTTTCTGCAGTTTCAAGGATTTCATTATGATACCAATCTGCAGTTACCGGACCGATCAAAAGCAGGTGAGTATCAGGGTATTCCGGCAGAATTTTCAGTAGGATTTTCTGATTCTTCTGGTAATCAATGCGGGAAATACAGAGAATGACTTTTTGATCTTCCGGAATTTTGTACTGTTTTCTGAAATCTCCCTCTTCCGGCAGTTCCCGGTGCAGAATCCCATTCGGAAAAAGTTCAATCTTTTTCTCAGGATAACGTTCCCGGAGTTTTTGGGCTTCTTCTCTGCTTAATGCAAGAAGCAGATCCGCTTGACTTTCCGGAACATGATGTGCCTGGAAAAGCCGGTCAATGATTCCGCCGTATGAGAATTTGTGTTTCAACGGCTTCAGCATCAACTCCATTTCCTTTTTTGGGATGGCACAGGATCCGCCGTGCAGACTCATAATACAGGGGATGTTCAATTTTTTTCCGAGTCTGATGGAATAATTGGCGATTCTTCCCCCGGCGTGAAGGTGGAATATATCAAAATTTCCATGTTTCAAGTATCGCAGGAGTTCCGGCGAAAAGGGGTTCCCGCCTTTTTTATCCAAGGCAGTTCTATCTTTTTCCGGCATGGGAAAATATGGATAAACATAAGGGAAACGCCGGATCGTTATGCCGTTGACAATTTCACAGCCGATACTGTCCAGTGCTGCCGTACAGAGAATTTCCGGCGTCAACCCTTGAGATTTCTGCTGCAATGCGATATTCCATACAACACTTTCCGTTCCTCCCCATTCGGAAAAGGTAAACCGGCGGACAATATGAGCGATTTTCATTGTCTTGTCCCCCTGCAGTAATTCACTTTCTGCACATAACGGTAAACTGGGGCATAGAAAATTTCTTTGAATGCTCCATGCTTGGCAAGATAGATCCAATCCCTCAGAGTTTCGGCGATGACTGACCGGATACAATGGAAAAAACTCATGGGAGGTTTCCCCATCTGACGATCAGCAACCCCTTCATTGAAGAAACGTTTTTTTACTTCCTGCAAGGTGTAATTGTGGGAGTGTTCCACAACTGCGTTTGCCGCATAGACAATTTTTGCGGAGTAACGTCTGACCCAATCAGCATCTTCCGAATATTGGATTTGTTCATAAAACGGTTTTTCAAGCAAATCTTTTTTGCGGAATCCGGATGACACCAGCGAGAAAAAATTACCCCATCCGGCAGAGATGGAACCATCACCGAACGCACGTTCATAATCTTTGCGAACGACAAAATACGCATCTTTCCGGGCAATCTGATTCCCGAAAACACAATCCGTATCTTTTCCTTTCAGCGGGGAAATCAGATTTTTCAAATACTCCCGGCTTTGGGGAATCGCATCACTGTTGTTGAAAACAATAATATCGCCATTTGCCTGACTGATCATGTAATTTAATGTTTTTCCGGGGACGTATTTCCCTTCCGGCGGGGGGATCCTCCGTAACTCCGGAATACTTGCCAGATATTCGGCTGTCCCATCCGTTGAATGATCATCACAGGAAACGATTTCCACGGAATCGTCAACCTCCTGCGACAACAGCATTTCGACTGTTTGCCGGATATATTTGATATCATTATGGGAACGCATCAGGACGGAGATCATACGTTCATCTCCTGACAGCTTGCGACAGCTGCTTCGATGGTTGGGTAAATATCAAACACCCGGTAAACTTTGGTGATGTCCAGCACGATTTGCATATCTGCATTTACTCTTGCCAGTTTGATAACGGAATGATTTTCCAGGGCTTTCTGGGCCATTGCTAAAAGTGCATCCAATCCGTAATTATCAATATTGACCAGTTTCTCCAGATCCAGAATGATTTTTTCCCCTTCTTTCATCCGTTCCCCTAAAACATATTTGAAGTTTTCCGCACCCACCTGATCAAGATACATTTGCACATGAGCTACCAGCACACCGTCAATATATTCAAAACGCATTTCCATAGATTTACGCCCTCCGGAGTTTCGCTGTGAATTTTCCGATGATC
>JAFVSW010000010.1 GCA_017503545.1 Lentisphaeria bacterium
ATATCCGTCAATGCCGGTCTTGGTTAATGTAGTTCGATGTCATATTCCCAGGGTTACGCTGCGCTTCACCCTGGGCTGTTTGACTCTTGCCGCCCCGTCCGGGGCTTGTTTTACGGCAAACCTGCGTTTTATCCGGATATTGAGTTTTGTATCAATATTCTTTTGAAATATTTTATAAGATATCTGTGTTTTTTTTATGGTCTGTCCTTTATGTGCATGATTTTTTCCGTTTATTTATGCAAAAAAACAATGAAAAATCAAAAGCATTATGAATTTGTTTTGATCCGGTACATGTATTGCGGCTGATATATTCCAAGACAAAGCCGGTAATTCGCTGCTGAAAACGCAGGCGCACAGTCATTGTTCCAGATGCCATCATAATGCCGGTTGCGTCCGAATGCAATCCGGAATGTGTTGGAATCGGAAGTAAAAAGGGCGTAAGGGACCCGGAAGGATACGTGCCAGAGATCTTCGTTTTCTTCTGTTATTTTGAACGTACTGCCCGCGATATTGGGGAAGAAAGAACCGTTGCGGCTGATATCAAGAAGAAGCAGTTTTGTATAACTGTTTTCCCGCAGTGTTATCATAAGCTGATCGGAAACGGATTTCCCGTAAAGCGTAACATGAATCAGCAAATCATTTACGTCATATTCCAAACGCCATGTGAAGGTATCCGCTTTATGTTCGCCTTTGCCATCTCCAATCGCAACCAGTGTGGAACATTCCGGTGTGGGCGTGATCAATTCCTGTTCCAGCATCAAAGCCCGTGCTTCCAGTTTTTCCGGGAAATACTTGTAGTTTTCTGCTTCGGAATGGAATCCGATCCGGGAATCTTTCCGGCAAAGTTCCGCCATTTCCCGGGAAACTGCAATTTGCCGTTTGAGGATTTCACGCATGACCGGTGTCACACCACCGTTTTTGCTCCGTTCACTGTAAAATTTGAAAATATCATATCCGGCAATGAAATGGAGATCCAGTACCCGGAGCAGATCAATTTCCCGTATTCGTTCCGGATTATTGGAAAATTCATGTTTCAAGGGCAATATTTTTTGAACAGCATTACTCCAATTTGTGCTTAAACGGCGGGAAAGTTCCGTCACTTCTTCCAATGAATGATTATCCAGAGATTCTCCGATGGTATCACCGCTTACCGGATAATTGGTTTGCCAGGTGGGCGCAAGCGGCAGATTCTGTTCGTTGCAATAAAGCGGCCAGACAACACCGTCATGGAACGGACCATAATATTGCATGGTATTGGAAAGTGGGTAATTACTGTATGCTTCACTGCATTGCTGATAAACTTCTGCCACAGCATCCGTATACTTTCCCCATTCCGGACGCAGTAAATCTGCCAGAAACGTATGTTCATCGGTGGTAAAATCTTCAAAACTCAACATCCCGGCAGCTTTGTTCATGATCCCGGGGTAATTACCGAAATACCAGCATTGCATTACGGTTTCAACACCCAGTTCACGCATGGCACGATATTTCCGGTAAAGTAATCCCGGAACCGGAATGTACGGTACGGTGGCGAGTTCATGCGAACAGCCAACCTGTAATTTTGCCCCCGGTTTGATATCCGGTGGACACAATGCCGCAAAACGGCGGAACCGTTCCGACGGACCGATATAAGAAAGCCAGTAATCGCCGCCTGTCCGCAATTTCCCCAATTGTTCCGTCGTGCCGCCGGATTCAAAATTCCACATCGGGGTGGCACCTTCCGGCATTTTGCTCAAAGTATAAATCCAGTCCCGCTGTTCCAAGGCATTGGGGATATAATTCCAGCTGATAAATTCAGCATCCGGGGATGCCGCACGCATACCGGCAGTCATGGCGGAAACGGAATTGTAAATGATCTCATTATGCGGAAGATGTTTACAGCGGGGACATTTTACTTCTGTGCCCTCTGCTTTTGACCATTCGATTTCCGTGTGAATGGAACTTAAACAACTTGTACTGCGTTCGCCCAGAGAAATATTGATCATTCCGCCCAGTTTCGGGACTGCAGAAAATATATAATTTACGGATTCATAAAGATACCGCTGCGCTGTTTCCGATGTCGGGCAGAAACAGTATCTTCCGCCGGGCAGTTTTGCACCCGCAAGTTCCGGATATTTTTTGATCACCGGATCATCGGCAGCCCAGCTTTCCGGTTCGATGGTGAAAAGATATGTCTTGATCCCGTAACGCAGACATTGTTCCACCGTGCGATGCAATTTTGCCAACCGTTTCGGTGCATCCGGACCGTAATGCGGCGTAAAAGAGGTCCGGCAGAGATCTTTGAATGTGACCGTGAGCCAAAGTCCGTTGATTCCCTCATGCGCCAACCGATTGAGGTAGGCATCGGGATAATAATCATACGCATCCAGCAGTTCATCCCGGTTATGGGGCGGACGGCGGATCGGGCCGAAAAAACAGCGTGAAATACGGTTTTTCACCCAGGCTTTTTTGTGAATGATACCAGTTTCCAAAACCGGTGTACCATTGCCGCGAATAAGGTCTTCCAGATAACAGATACCGCGCCGGATCCCTTCCGGATTCGAGCCGTAAACGATACAACGTTCCGCTGTGACTTCGATTTCAAAAGAATCGAAAGGACCGCAATCTTTGATCCGGAAAATAACGGGATAATTTCCGGCAGGGATGCCGACTTCCCTGCAAAAAGAATCCAGATCATCAAACGCGGTATCCAGTACGCCATCGGCATCGGTGAAATCTCTGACGATGCGGATGCCGCCGGCAATGGATACCGGATTTTCAACGAGTTTTCCGGAAACAGGGAAAGAACGTTTTTCCGCTTTTTTCAATTCATCCACAAAAAGCCAGTTTTCTGCGAATGGAAGCGGGATGGATGAAATGAGATCGGACATAACGTTTTATTCTGAAACTGCTGTATCTTGTTATTATCAAAGTCCCTTGATCAAGAACTGATCATAGAAGCCGGAATTTGTATTGCTGAAAAGTTCAGACATGCCAACAATATGCGCCCAGAAATAAATGTATCCGGATTTTTCCGCACTGTAAATCTTCGGCAATGCTTTTGCATGTCCATCAACAAATACAAAATTGCCGTATTTGCCATGACGGAAATCCGGAAAGTACTGCCCGGTATAAGTAATAATCGCTGCGTTGTTTGAGATGTTGGATGTGGCGCCGGATTGCTTGTATGTCTGGCTGTCTCCAAATACAATCTTCTGTCCCGGATAAGTGATACAGCTTATTTTTTTGTATACGCTCATCGGCAGCGTATAAAGAGCGGCTCCGTACGAAACATCATAAGTTGAGTAACTTCCGATTTTGCCATGATAACTGTTCGGCGCATTCTTTGTTCTGCAATCGCTCAAAACTGAAGGATTTTTCAAGTAAACAAGAACTTTATCTATGTAGTATCCGTCTTTATAATTGCAAGGCAGATAATCATCATAATCCTGAACGTACATCATTACGCCCAGTTGTACCTGACGGATATTACCGGCACAGGCAGATTTCCGGGATGTCGTTTTTGCACTGTTCAATGAGGGGAGCAGCATGGCTGCCAGGATGGCGATGATGGCGATAACGACCAGCAATTCGATCAAAGTGAATTTTTGTGTATGTTTCATTTTTTTTCTTTCCTTTATTCTTTTGTGATTGTAATATTTTTCAGTTCCAATTTTGTATTCGGAAATGCGTAAAACATGGGGACAATTTTTTCAGGTTTCTGGTTCGGGCGGCTCTTGACCGTAAAGACGATTTCCATGTCCGTGAACTTATCCGGTGAATTCAGATTTGTCCGTAGATGTTCCAGAAAATAACGTCCGCGGGCATTGTCGTAGTAGAAATACATGCCGGGTGCAAAGAGCCCTTTTCCTTTTGCGGAGTAGCGGACTGTGATTTTTTCGCCTTCCTTGCAGTCGAAACGTTTTGTCTGCAAAAGATAACGATACCGTTTCAGATCCTGCGGTTTTGTCCCGAAATCCACAACACCGTCCTTTGCAGAAAGTGCATCGGTCTGACCCTTGCTTTTCAGTTCTTTCCACTGATCCGGGAGAACAGATCCGGCAGACATGCGGAATGAGCCATTGACATCAAGCATGATTTTGTTTTTCGTCTGAGGCTTTTCCGTTTTCTGAGAAACTGGTGATCCTGTTGCCACCGATGCAAATTTTTCATTGGAAATCTTTGCCGGTGTCACAGAAACGGAGATGTCCTTCAATTCCAGCTTTGTACCCGGGAACGCATAGAACATCGGCATGAATCCGGCAGGGATCTTGCCCGGGCGGCTTTTGACGACAAATTCTGTTTTCATTTCCACAAATTTATCGGGAGATTTTACTTCCGTCCGTTTATGTTCGAGGAAAGAGAGTCCCATAGCGATATTGTAATAGAAGTACATCCCGGGCGCAAAAAGTCCTTTGCCTTTGACGGAATAACGGACCGTGACGGTATCACCTTCCTGACACGGGAACTTTTTTGTGCTTAAGAGATACCGGTATCGTTTCAGATCCTGTGTTTTTGAGCCGAAATCCATAACGCCGTCTTTTGCGGAGAGGGAGCCATTTTCCCCTTTTTTCAGAAGTTCCCGCCAGAATTCGGGGAAAGCGGCATTGGGCTGAACCTTGAAAGTGCCGTTGAGATCAAAAGATTGTTTTTTCCGTTCCGGAGTGATGAAAATCAAACCGGGTTTCAACATGCCTTCGTGGTAGTCGTTGGTGTAAATCGGACTCCAGGAATAGGATTTCAGAGACTGCCACTTACGGAAATCGGTTCTGTATATATTTCCGCAAATGCTTTCCCCTTCGTTGGCTTCCGGGCCGAATCCGGGAATTTTGCGGATGGGAACGCTGACTTTAACGATCCAGGTATTTCCTTTCCGGTTATTTTCGATCCGGATCACATCCGTTCCGACTTTTTCCTTTCTGGTGGAACCGTTGACTACTGTTCTGAGTAACATTTCATATTTTCCGGAGGGGGCCGCTGCTATCTGGAAGTAGTCAGAACCGGCACGTTTTGCAAGGAAAATTTCCATGTTGTTTTCCCAGAAAGGAGTGTTTGTTGCTGCTTTCAGTGCATCGGTATTCTTTTCCTCATAACGGATATAAATGTATTTGTCATCGGAGAGCATTCGGATATCCGGCTTCCAGTTCACGTTACCGCCATCGATCGTTCTCCATTCCGGCAGGGGAGCCGCCAGTTCAAAAGGAACTTTGGAGAGATCGCCGTTGCAGGACGGGATCCGCTTTGTCAATGTCTGGGAAATGGGTTTATTGCGATTGCTTTCCCGACGCTCAAATTCTTTGCGGCCTTCCACAGCCTGACGCCATACCCAGCCGATAAAAGTCTCCACTCTGGCACGTTCATCGGGGGTGGATGCCGCTTTCAACGCTTCATCAATATAACCTTGCAGCATTTTCATGCGTTCCGGCGTACCGTAATGCCAGTTTTTGCGTTCGGTATGATAGCCGTAAATGTAGGAGCCACGGATGACTTTATTCCGGGATGCTTCGCTCATATTGGCGGGATCCCAACAGATTTTTTCCAGTTGCGAATAGAATTTTTTCATTGCCGGACCGGCTTTTCCGTAATAACTGCGGAAGAAATCGTCAATGATTTTATCCGTGTTTACAGAAGCATCGTAAGTGATCCGGGATGCAAGGTAACATTCCAGCATGTGATGTTGGAGATTGATCTCCCCGAACCAGCCTTTAATTCCATCGTTTGCAAATTCTTTCATGTACTCTGCAGTTTTCCACGGATAGAGGAACGGGAAGAATTTGTTGTAACGGTAGATGTGCGTTGCTTCCGACCAGGGGGAAAGCATATAAGTCCAAACCATCAGAGGGCGTTTTTTGATTTCATTTTTCACCCAGGTCTTGTAAACATTATGCTGGCGTTCATAGATTCCGGGATGATAATAGGACTGCAAACTCAAACAGATCATGACGGCAACGGACGGGTGCAATTTTGTTTCCGGATAAGTTCCGCCGCCACTGTAACACAAGGTGGAGATCCCGGCAGTGGGATCTTTCTTTGAAATGGCTTCCGCAAGACGGTTGATAAATTCATAACGAAGTTCCACATACGGTTTCTTTTTGATATAAGCCTGACATGTGGCGCATTTGCAGAAATAATTGTTGTCATCTTCCTGGAAGGCATAGTAATATGGCTGATCTTTCATCCGGGGACGCCAGCCGTAACTGCCGGGGATACGTTTTCCTTTCAGGGATTCCTGTGCTTCCCAGATAAAATAATCCAGAGTTCCTTTCTGTGTCAAACACAACTGCGGCGGAAGATCAGAATCGTCGGGATATTCTTTCCCGATCACAGCGGCAAGTCTGCCTTTATAGCCCTGCGCAAACAATTCCGGGCGTTTTTCTTTGAACAAAACGGCTTTGTCTTTGGATTTTGCTTTGCCCCAATACCGGAAAAAGATACCCCATGTACTGTGATTTGTGATCCCGTAAATGGTATTCAAACGCCAACGCAGAAACATGATCCGGTAATCCCGATCTTTGCCCTTTTCGATCTTGTAACTGGCAATGGAACGGAACATGTCGAAACTCGGTGCGCGGTAACGGCGGAACGGTTTCACTTTGACCGTATCCCGTTTGGTAAAGGTCATTCCCAAATCGCCGGGCCCGTAATAGCGGACCCCGAGAGCATCTTCAATAAAGTCATATACCGCATAGGTCGTGGAGCGGTAATACCAATCCCGCTGCGGGAATGTATACCATTTGGAATAATCTACTTTGCCGTAATCTTCTTCGTCATTCCCCATAAGGAAAATATCGTTGCCTTTATAATCTACAAGGTAATATTCTTTTTCCAGTTTCCGGTCGGGAAAACCCAGTTTGCGGCTTTCATCCGATTGACCGATAAAAATTCGTACTTTCTGTTTCCCCGAGGGAACGGCACGGATTTCCACGGTGGCTGATGTGATCTTTTTCAACGCATACTGCAATTCCAACGCAGCAAATTGTGCGGAGCGGACCGGGCGGTTCCCAATTACGATTTCTGCATCGGCTGTCCCATTCTTCACCAATGTCAGAACCGGTTCCGTACAGAATGTGGACATACTGAAAAATAACAGCAAGTATACCAGTTGCTTTTTCATGTTTTTTTACCTTCTTGGTTATGTGTTAATGTCAAAACCATTTGACATTTTTTAGTTAAATAGTTCTAAAAATCAACACTTTATCAAAAAATATTGATTTTTCCTTATATTTTTGTTGAAAAAAGGGTAACAAAAGAGTCTCTTAATTGAAGGTTATCCTGTCC
>JAFVSW010000074.1 GCA_017503545.1 Lentisphaeria bacterium
ATGTTGTCGGCGGGTATCCCAACCATTATCAGAAAACGGCACCCAATTATGATTTCCGGAACTGGTATGCTGTTCTGCACGGAGCAAGAGGTTTTGCCTGGTATCTTTCCCTTGCCGATAGCCGTTATTCCAAATTCAGCGGGCGGTATATGCCCCGTGGGGAGGCAGTATTGATTTCTCAGGTCTCTCATGATTTGCGGCATGGCTTCGGTAAACTTTTGATGAATTCGGAATTACGTATCCGTGCGGGGATTTATTATTCCCGGTTGTCCCGGTATATGAACAGTCATTTGAATCGGCGTTATGATGCCGATCCTGCATTAAGAGCCAAATTGGAAGCTGCTAATGCGGAAGCCGCGCGTAAAGATCCCGGTATTCTGGGGGTGGACTTGCAACAGAAATCCGGCGGAATCAAATGGAATGGTCGCGGCCATGCGTATATGAAGGCGTTGATGGAATATTCCGGGGAACGTTGGAAACTGGTTTTTGAAGATCAACTCCTGAATGGTGATGTGGAAAAACAGTACAAGATTCTCTGTCTTCCCGGGGCGATTGCTCTTTCCGCACCGGAGATCAAAGCATTGCGCCGTTTTGTTGAAAATGGCGGCATTTTGATTGCGGATGCTATGACCGGGTGGTATGATGAATACGGAAATCCGAACCCGTTGCGGCACGAAGTGGATGCATTGTTCGGTATCAAACGGAAATACGATATCCTGCCGGACTTTGCATGTCAGACCGTCCTTCTCGGCGGCAAACAAAAAACGCTGGTTTACCGTGGGGAGACGGTGATGCCGGGACAGGGTGCATCCGGTGATGGCAAATTGATGATCGTCCGGAAAACCGGGAAGGGTGCAACCTTATATCTGGGCGGATTTTTTACCGAACAGCCATCCAACGGGTTTAAGTTGCCAATTATTCCGGAGGAAGTGCGGCGCCGTGTGGTATCACTTCTGGAAAACCGGGAAATCAAACTCATTGCGGACAACAAAGAGATTCCCGGTATTTCCGGTGTGGAAATGTCCGATTACCGGTCGGGTCCTGTGCGCATGTTGATCTTCCAGCGGCGTTTTGTTGCCAAGCCGGAACCGGTTTCCACCTTGAAAATCGGCAGAAAATATCATATTTATGAAAGCCGGGCGAAAAAGTATCTGGGCTGTCATAATACGATTTCATTCCGTATGCCGGGTATAGGCAGAACGATTGTTTATTCCCTTCTGCCGTACAAGGTCGAGTCCATCGGACTTCAGCCGTCACGGACAACATACCATCCGGGCGAAAAAGGAAAAATCACCGTTTCTCTGCGGGGATCCGGGAAAAATATTGGTGCCGGACATGTGATCTCCCTGCGTGTATTCCGCCCGGATGGAACGGAAGAATATCGCATGGAGAAAAATCTGCTTTTGAAAGAAAATTCAGGAGTATTGTATTTGCCATTCCTCCCGGATGATCCGGCAGGGGTCTGGAAAATCGAAGCAACAGATGTAATCTCCGGAATTCAAAAAACATTGACAGTTCAACTTGAAAATACAAAGTAATAACATAAACAGCAAGGAGAAAAGATCATGAAAAAAACAAAATTATGGACAGGTGTTCTGCCACTTTTATGTCTGACATTCTGCAGTTGTTCTTCCGTGTCAACGGCAGATGGCAATAAGACCGCAGACTACAAATATTGGGACTTGGGGGCAGGCAGTTACGGCTCTAATTACGGGAACTACCACGATACGACCTTTCTGGATTTGGCACGGTATGACTGGCTGTATATCTGTTTCGGCAATGAGCCTGCCACAAAACAGAATACAGAACGTTTGAACGAATATCTGAAAATCAACCCGAAACAGAAATATGTGATCCGTCTTTGGCCGGTATATAAATACAAGGCACCGGGACAGAAGGTCAGTCATTTGACTTCCTTTATGGATTATCTGTATGATCCGAACGTTAAAAAACGTATTTTACAGACCGTGGATCAGCAGTTGGATTCGGTGATGAACCATATTTCCAACAAGGATGCTGTTTACGGTATTACTTTGCTGGAAGAAATGCCGTTCCATTTCTCCGATAGAGGATATTTCAATGTAAATCCGGACAAGCTCCCGCGTGATATGGAATATTATAAAAAATATTACGAACAGGAAACCGGTAAAAAACTGCTTAAATGGGATGCCGATGCAAGAACATGGTGGGCAAAAAAATATGTACACGTTATGAATGAAATCCATGGTCATATCAAAAAACGTGTCCCCGGAAAACGCATCTTCCTGTACTTTATGTCTCATGTGAGAACATTGGATTTTCTGGAAAAAGGTGAAGAAAAGACCGCATGGGGTGTTTTGCCTGTTTATATGAAAGAATTTATCGGACCGGATAAAGCCGACGGATTCTTTGCCTTCCCCGCCAATCAGCAATATTTGCAGAAATGGACTGCGTTGGCAAAAAAATTGAACGCTCCTTACTTTATTCAGGTCAGTGTCCCCGGTGGTATGCGGTTGCCTTCCTGGGATGAATATATGCAGATCGCCAAGCATAAAGTAAAAGAAAATCTCGGTTATTTCTTCTACGCTGTCTGCCATGATTGGCCTGGAGAATGGAACGATTGCCCCTACGGCAAGGAAGATCCGTGGCGTGCTTCCATACAGATCCGCCAGCATCTTGCACATGAAAATGTGGGCATGGATATCGTCCGGAAAAATCTGAAACCGGAAATCCTGTTAGAATATGATCTTGACAAAGTTCGTATGAATGACTGGGCAACGATTCATTGCATAGTCCGGAATCCGGCTGATGATACCTGGTTTGTAAATCCGGGCGAGGGAACGATGAAAAATATCCGTCTGAACCTGACTGTTCCGCCGGATTTTGAATTGCCGTCTCTGAACAATCCTTCCAACGTTTTCATCAAACAGTTGGGTGGAGGGAAGAACGTCCGGATCACCTGGTGGGCACGGCGTATTGCCCCTGCCTCCAAAGTTAAGAAAACACCGATGAAGTTGACTGTAACGGCAGATGGATTTGAACCGGAAACATTGCTTTATCCGGAAACCCAAAAACTGATTCGTCAAAACAATAAATATTCCCTCCGCAGCAGTGGTGATTTTGTGGAGTACATCAATTTTGCAATTCCCTGGCAAAACAGTGATGCTGTTGTTACGATTACCAGTCGGGGTGTTTGCTCCATGCCGTCAATTCAAACATCGACGGGTGGACGCCTTACCTGGGTCGGTATGCTTTCCCGCAGAGATAAACTGGTATTCGGTCCCGGCAAAAAAGCCGTATTGTTCCGTCATGGCGTAAAGGGGCCCGGCAAAGATGTTTCCAAAGATGTATACGGAGTGCCGTTGACCGTGACAAAAGGTGTGAATAAGATCACATATTTTGATCAGGATGCAAAATCCGGACGCCCAAAATTGGATATTACCATTGAAGCGATTGTGAAGAAAAAATAAATACAAAGGATGTAATCATGAACAAAAAATTCTTAGCAGCAGGACTCCTTTTGAGTTTTTGCATCGGGTTATTTGCAGAAGATGACGATGTCCTTGAAGCCTGGGATTTTAATGATCCGACTTCATTCCCGACGCAGTATGCCAAACACGTAAAAAAGTATAAAAACGTAAAAGCATTTTCAAGCAGTGGTTATCCCATGATTGTCGCCCCGGTTCAGCGGGAAACAGATAAACCTTTGAATGTTAAGGTTAAAGCTGCTGCTGACCCTGCGGTTTCCCCGCTGGCAAAAATCGGGGTACTTGTTCAGGTTCAGGATCCGAAAACAAAAAAATATCTGGCAGATGGGATGCAGATCAAACAACTGACCACTGAATTTGCGGAGTATAACTTTGCGATCAACCCGGCGAAACTGGGACCGAATAAAAAATTCCGGCTTCTTCTTTATTGTTTCGGAAGGAAAGGAAAAATATACCTGGCAACCATGGAAGTGTCAGAAAAAAAGTAAAATTGTAATGATTGCAGGGATTGTCGAAAGACATTCCCTGTTTTTTATTTCATACGAGACGGTCTTTTTCTGCTTTTTCAACGATTTTTTTGATTTTTGACTTGAAAAATCCGGATTTTGTTATAATATATTATGATTGAAAGTTACATTGTAATTTATAAAGTCATAAAATAATTAAAACGTTTGGAGCAGAAATGAAAAAACTGTTGTCTTTGTTTACCGTTGTATCTTTATCGATTCTGTTTGCCGGATGCGCTTCCACGGAAGACGCGGAAAAAGCCAAAAACGCAGATCAGAAATCCCCTGCACCTGCGGCAAAAGCAGATGCAAAAAAGACAGATAAAAAAGCTGAAAAAAAGCAATTTGAGATCCCTGCACCCGCAAAGGAAGATCATGCGTCTACAACAAATCAGGCTGTGAAAATGCCTGCAGCGGATGCTCCCCGTAAAGTCAATTACCGCAAAAGCAAACCGATCCGTTATGTCATTATCACATCCAATTACCCCACTGCACGTTTTCTGGCTGATGAAGCGCGCGACCGGATGGATTGCACTGTGATCATTGTCCCGGAAGAACTTCCGTTCCCGGAACGCGGCACGTTGTTGACGGTGATCCCTGCCGATGCAGAAGATGCGTTTGGTATCCGTGCGGAACATCTTTCCCGTTTTCTTGCGTATCTGCGCCCGCAGAACGTGATCATGCTGGGGAATGACAAGATCCTGCCGCCGTTCTACCGTCCTGCCATTCCAGCCTCCTGCAATGTGATCAATGTGATTGACAACGCCTGGCATGTGAATGCGCAGACATTGGATAACATATTCAATACGAAACAGAAATTTTATAATCTTTATTCCCGTTACAATTATGCCAACAAAATGCAGCGGGAACAGTTGAACGAAGCTGCGAGACGTCGTGCAGCGGCAAAAGCGGCGGCAGATGTCCGTGCAAAACAGCAGTCCGGAGTGTATGAACGGTAAAATCTTGTAACAGGAAAGAGAGAAACGCACTATGGGAACCATTTGGCAATTGTCAAAAAATACGCTGAAGGAAAGTTTGCGTGAGCCGGTATTTTTTCTTGTATTGGCATCCGCACTGGTCATGATCGGTTTATTCCCGGGCATGTCCATGTTTGTGTTCCGCAAACAGTTGAAACTTGTGATCGACAGTTCCATGGCAACGACCATGCTGTTCGGACTTTTTGTTGCCGTATTGTGTGCCGGTCACACGATCAGCCGGGAAATGAAAAACGGTACTGTGCTGTTATTGATGTCCAAACCGGTGACGCGTGGAGCGTTTGTGCTTTCCAAGATTTTCGGTATTCTGAGTGCGCTTACGGTATTTGTCATTCTTTGTGTCTGTGCCTCTGCGTTGTCCGTACTGATTGCGAAAGACCAATTCCAGCTGGATAATGTGGTTATGTCTTTCTATTTCGGAACGCTTGCCGTGAGTGCTTTGTATGGCGGTGTCCGCAATTATATGGCGCAGAAATCGTTTTCTTCCCATGCAACTGCCGCTATGCTGGTTCTGCTGCCTTTGGTGACGATTGCTTTGTATGCGATCCGTTATCGTGCCATTGTTGCCGAAGGATATGACGATTACATTCCCCTTATGCAGTTGACTCCGGCACTTCTGTTGATGTTCCCGTCTGTCTGGGTCATGGGGGTAATCAGTGCGGCGTTGGCGATCCGCCTTGATTTTATTTCCAATCTTCTGATCTGTCTTGCCATCTTCCTGATCGGTTTGGTATCTCAATACTTTTTGATCCAGTGGTTCGGTGCGGAATCTGCAATCGGTGCCGTTCTGGGATCGGTGTTGCCCAACTGGCAATTTTTCTGGATGGCGGATGCCTTGACGAATCAGGCACAGATCCCGGTGTCCTATGTCGTATGGTCTGTGATTTATGTTATTCTTCACGGAATCGGCTGGACGCTTTGGGCAATGTACCTTTTCCAGGATAACGAATTGGCGCGCGATTCCCGTTGAGTATCTTGCTGACTGGTGGTATGCAATGATAGAAGTAGTGGGATTATCAAAGAATTACGGCACGCGGAATGTGGTCGATAACCTTTCATTCCATGTCAAAACCGGGGATGTTCTTGGTTTTATCGGGCCTAATGGTGCCGGAAAAAGTACTGCGATGAAGATGCTTGCCGGGATTCTTCCGGTGTATTCCGGAACGGTTCGGATCGGCTCGTATGATGTGGAAAAATCACCGCGGGAAGCCCGTTCCATGTTGGGATTCCTCCCGGAAAATGCCCCTTTGTATTCTAATATGAGCGTATTGGCTTTTTTACGGTATGCCGCCTGTATGCGCGGGATCATGGGGCGGAAATTGCGGGATGAAAAAATCGCAAAAGCGGTGGAACGCTGTGCATTGCAGGATGTCCTCCACGAAGAAATCGATGCTTTATCCAAAGGATACCGCCGCCGTGTTTGTCTGGCACAGGCGATTCTCCACGAACCGCCGGCATTGATCATGGATGAACCGACTGACGGACTTGACCCGAATCAGAAACGGGAAATCCGTTCATTGATTGGCGAATTGCGTTCCGGTACAGCAATTATTTTATCCACTCATATATTGGAAGAAGTGGAAGCGGTTTGCAGCCGTGTTCTTTTACTTTGTGCAGGGAAGCGGATCTTTGAAGGTTCCAGAGAAGATTTCCTTGCACAAAAACAGGAGGGGGAAGACGTCTCCGCCTTGTTTGCCCGGTTGACAAAAGATGGAGGCCGTACATGAAAGAGTCCATTTTGCGTATCCGTGCCATTGCAGTCCGGGAAATTTCCACCTCGCTGGCATCCCCTGCCGCCTGGGTATTTTTGATTCTTTTTTTGATCCTCTCCGGTCTTTGTACTTTTGTGGTCAGTGATATCCTGGCAGCAGGACAAGCGGATTTAAGCGGATTTTTCAATTGGATGCCCTGGCTGTTTCTGGTCCTTGTTCCGGCATTGGGGATGCCGCTCTGGGCGGAAGAACGGCGTACCGGCGCATTTGAATTGACCTTATCCTATCCCGTCACATTATGGGAATTGACGATCGGGAAATATCTTGCAGGGATGGCATTGCTTTTGACTGCATTGGTGTTGACCTTTCCGGTTCCGGCAACGATTTATTATCTTGGTGATCCGGATACCGGGGCGGTTCTTTGCGGTTATTTCGGCGCATTGATGATAGGTTCTGCATTCCTCGCGGTTTCCTCTTTCTGTTCCGCTTTGACGAAAAGTCAGACGGCAAGTTTTCTCTTATCCCTCATGTTCTGTTCGTTTCTTGTGTTTACGGGATGGGACAGGATTTCCGGTATTCTGCGGGATTATCTCCCGTCATTTTTGACGGATCGAATTGCGGATTTGACGATTATTCCTCATTATCAGGCATTTCAACGCGGGTTGCTGGATACATCAGAAATTGTCTATTGTCTTTCCGTCACATTATTGTTTTTATATTGTACCAAATCGGCATTGGTGTTTTCCTCATCCGGGACAGGGAATTTATTTTCCCCCGGGACGCTGCGTTTGCGGAAGACCTGGAGCAGTCTCGGATGGCTTGCCTGCGGTTTGATTTATGCTTTTCTCTGTTTCTTCTGTATCATTTATACGGCAGATGGATTCCGTGTCCGTCTGGATTGCACTTCTGATGAAGCCTATTCTTTGTCACCCTTATCCGGTAAGGCGGCGGCATCGCTGCCCCGGACGGTTTCGGTCCGCCTGTATATCACGCCGGATTCCGCAGCCATGTCCGGGACAGTCAAACAATATTCGGAACGTGTCCGTTGGCTTTTGAGTGAACTGGCAAAAGTTTCCAAAGGTAAAATCAAATTGCAAATTATTGAACCGGAATTGGATTCCGAAGCGGAAGAAGCGGCGTTGCTGGATGGGATCCGCCCGGTTCGTACGCCCACTGGTGATCGTTTTTATTTCGGGATCGCCATCAGTTCCCGGGAACGGGATGATGGGATTGCTTATTTGTACCCACAGGAAGAAAGTCTGTTGGAATATCAATTGATCCGGAAGATGATCAACGTGACGACGGACCGGAAAAAAATCATTGGTGTCATGTCCGAATATCCTTTGCTTGGGCGTAATCCGGAACCGCAGCGGGGCATACAGGCATTCCCGGCGTGGCATATTTTCCGGGAAATGGCAGACGATTATCAGTTTTGTGAAGTTCCCCTTGAGATTCCGGCGATCCCGGATGAAATTGATGTCCTTTTGATTATTCATCCATCATCCATCGGAAAACGCGGACAATATGCCGTTGATCAGTATTTGCTGCGCGGAGGCAAACTTGCCATTTTCACCGACCCGCGTTCTGCTTTTACCGAAGCCTCCGCCCGGAAAAATTATTCTATGATGGATAAAGTCCGTTCCCATTTGCCGGATCTTTTCTCTGCCTGGGGAATTACATTGAATCCGGAAGAAATGGCGGCGGATTTGCAATACAAATTTGACCATATTTCTTCCTCCGGGGTCCGGCAGACACTTCCCAGTGCGTTGCGTATTCCCAAAGGCGGTATTTCGGCAAAACACCCGTTGACCCGCGGTCTTTCATCCATCTGGATGAATTTTACCGGTTTGCCATTGGTGGAACATCCGGTAAAGACGTTGAAATATCAGACGCTTGTTTCCACTTCGGAAAATGCCAAAGCGGTCTCCGTTACATCCCGTCAGGATCGTGTTTTTGCGGATTTTGAGCAGGATAAACGTGATCCGCTGCCGTTGGCATGGCATATTTCCGGAACATTTCCCGGTGCATTCCCTGCCGGGGCTCCCGATGCCGTGAGTGCGGAAAGAAATCCGAAACACCTGACCCGATCCGCCAAGCCTTCTGAAGTCTTTGTGTTTGCGGATAGCGACATGCTGTTCCATGATGCCTGTATCAAGCGTACACAGGATGAATTCGGGCAGGAAATGTTCCTCCGCCGCAGTGATAATATGACATTGCTCCAAAATATTCTGGAACATTTGAGCGGCAATCTTTCCCTTGCCGATTTGCGCAGTCGCGTTCCCATGAACCGTCCGATGGAAAAGATCCGTGCTTTGCGGGAAAAAGCGGATGTTGCTTTCCGCAATCGTATTTTGACACTTTTGCGTGATTATAACCGGGAAAATCAGCGTGTGGAAGCCATCCGGCGTACTATTATTGCGAATCCGGGGAAAGTGCGTTTGACGGCGGATCAGCGTGAATTGCTGGATAATCATGCGCGGAAAGAAGCCGAATTCAAACGGGAAGTCAAGAATTATAAGAATCAGTTGAAAAAAGAACTGGATATGTTCACTCTTTCCGCCCGGTTCTGGAATATTGTATTTGTACCTGCTGCGGTTGCGCTCCTGGGAATCCTGTGGAGTCTTTCCCGCCGCTTCAGATGGAGACGCCGCTCATGAAAACACAACTTATTCTGAAACGTTTTTTACCGGTTATTTTTCTGTTGCTGCTCTTTGCCGGAACGTTTGCAGCCTATATCAAAAACAGCAAAGAAACGGTTGCGGCATCGGTGGAAGACCGGGATGCACTTGAGTTCCTTTCTTTTCAACCGGAACAGGTCCGTGCCATCCGGATATCCGGCGGCGGAGATTCGATTACGATCCAAAGTAAGGATAATGTGTGGATTCTGCCGGAAAGCTATGGGGCATATGTCAGCCGTCAGACGGTGATTGAATTTCTTACTCAACTTTCCCGAACCCGTCCCCTGCGTACATTGGAAACGGCGGATGATGAAACGTTGAAAAAATTGAATCTTTCCAAAGATCCGTCAGCAAAACTTGGTGCAGGCGGCGGAATTGATGTGGAATTAACGGGCAGCGACGGCAAGCAGATTGCAAAATTTACATTGGGCAAAGCGCATATCAAACGGGAGACCGGGGCACTTTATCAAACCGGTAAAATGGCTTATGATGGACGTTATATCCGGTATGATAAAAAGGATGGTAAATCTGTCATCTTTCTTATCGGCAGAGTGTTTGACCGTTGTATGCCAGCTGCTGCATATTGGATCGAACCTTTGAAATTGCCTGCGACAAATCAGGTATTCCGTGTTCAATATTCCCAGCGTGATGGAAAGGGAAAACCGCAAATCGTTTGGAGTGTGATCCCGGATCCCCGGCGCCGCACCTTTACATTACTCTTTCCGCCCGGAAAAACATTGGCGTTGAATGACCTTGCACGGCGTCTCGAAGTGCTGAGTTCCCCATTCAGCCGGGATTTGGTACCGCCTGCAACTGCGGCAAAACTCAAGTTTACGGATGAATTGCAGGTAATCACTTCCACCGGTCAAATCTTTACCCTTGCCATGGCAAAAATGCCGGAACGCGGTACTGCTGCTGCAACGTTGCGGATTTCTCTTATCCCGAACCGCTTGAAACGGATGTCCGGGGAATCGGATGCCGATTATCAGAAACGGGTCCGACAATTTACCGCGGCTTTGGAATATGACAGAAAAGCTTTTGCCGGACGTGTGTTTTATATCAAAGAGGATTTGATGAAACTTCTGGCATCTGTACCGGAAGAAAAGAAATCAATTCCGAAAGCAGTGGGTAAATAAGATGAATTTTCTTTTCTGTATTTCGTTCATTACAAACCGTCCTGCCGGATATTTGACAGCCATGATGCAAAAAAAGGAGAATGTATGAAACCTTATTTTCTGTTGATCCTGCTGATTCTTTTTGCGGTCCAACCGGTTGTTACAGCTCAAAATACAACTCCTGCTGCTGCGCCGGCGAAGCCGAAAGTTCATCCGGTCCGGTTTGTATATTACGCCGGGATGCGATATATTTTGCTGCCGGATATTGCCCGTTATTACCGTCTTTCGGTCCGGTATCATAAAACAGGAGTGATTCTTTATTCTAAAATGCGGCGGCTTGAGATGTCGTATAAAAAACGGGAAGGAGCGATCAACGGATTCCGTGTTTATTTTCTTGCACCGGTATTGTATCTGGATAAACGGGCGTATATTTCGGAAAATGATTTCCTGAAGGTCATAGACCCTATTTTCAGAGCAAGATTACAAAAGAAACATCCGGTCAGAACGATTATGATCGACCCCGGTCATGGCGGCTCAGATCCCGGCGCACCGGGTCCGATTTTGCGGGAAAAACAGATCAATCTGCTGGTTGCACTGAAATTGAAACGTGCCCTGGAGCATTTGGGGTTCAAAGTGATTATGACCAGAGAGCGAGATATTTTCCCCTCATTATCCGCCCGTTCCGCCTTGTGTGCGCAGCGTAAGCCGGATTTATTTATTTCCATTCATTGTAATTCTGCAGGGAATAAAAGAGTCAACGGGGTGGAAACATTCCTTGTTACGCCCCCGCGTGCGGCATCGACAGCGGATAAAACACCGCGCGTGACTTCTTATCCCGGTAATCTTTCCGACCGCAACAATGCCCGTCTGGCATATGAGATTCAGACAGGGATATTGAAATTTACCAACGCGGGCGACCGTGGAATCCGCCATGCCCGTTTTGCTGTTCTGCGCGGTGCTACGTGTCCGGCTGTATTGATCGAATGTGGTTTCCTTTCCAATCTTGAGGAAGGACGGAAACTCGCGATGAATGAATATCAGAACCGTCTTGTGGCAGGGATCATTTCCGGTATCGCCCGTTATGCCTATGCGGTACGATGAGCTGACTTTACTTTAATTTGAGCAGACCGTCCGGTATTCTTGACATGTAATACCGCTTTACCCGGCATATTCTGCGCCATTTTGACGGTTTTCTTTTGATTTGCAATTCACGGGTCATCCATTTCGCATTGCGGACAGTAAAGAGTGCATAAATGGGAATCCAGACAAGAAATATGGCATTGTAGATGGAATATACCAATGCCCATACTGCATTCAGAACGGAAATCCGTACGGCATAGATCAATGCCGGGATCAAGGCACTGACAAAGCCGAGCCCTGTGCTGTAATACAACGAATGCCATACTTCTGACAGCGGCATAGTCATACACATCCAGCCCAAAAGCGGCAAGGCAGCAACCGGCAGAACCGAGGCAAGAACCTGGAAGCTCAAGTGGAAAAGAAAACACCAGTATGTCAAACGGAACGGATGAATATTTTTGAGTCCGTAACAGGTGATCAGATAATTCTCCCGCACATCACTGCGCATCCAGCGGAGAAGCATTTTACAAAAACGCACGTAGGTCTCCGGAATGCAGGTAAACGCAACTGCATCATGTTGAAAAACGATCCGGTATCCATGCTGAAGGATCATGGTTGCTATGGCACGGTCTTCCCCGATCGTCGCTGCGACACCCAGAAATTTTTGATCCAGCCATTGATTCAGAAACGGGAGAATCAGACTTTTCCGGTATGCACTTAATGCGCCCGGGGTACACATGACGCAGCCTGCAAGACTTTGGGCTGACCGGATGATTTCAAATCCGAACATAAAACCGACATCCATCATTCGCGGTATGATGCCGCCATTTAGATTTTTGATCCGGATATTGCCGGCAACCCCACCAATATCCGGGGCTTGAAATGCAGAAACGATGTTCCGTAAACTATCCGGCGTGATAACGGAATCACTGTCAATCGTCACAATAATGTCATATTTTGCCACTTGTATACCCTGATACAACGCATGTTTTTTCCCTCCGTTTTTTGCGAGATCGATCACTTGCAATCGACCTTCGGCTTTTTGTTCCGCCTTCCGGATCCAGTCAAGCGTATCATCTTTTGATCCATCATTGATTGCAATGATCTGTAACTTTTCCGCAGGATAATCTGCTGCGAAAAGACTGTATAAGGTCTCGGCAACGTGCTGCCCTTCATTATAAGCGGGGACAAGTATCGTACAACCGGGTAATTGCTCATCCGGCAGTGGAGAAGCCGGTTTATATAACCAGGCACAGATTGCGCCGAACAGCATATAAGCCAGCACAAAAAATGAAATACAGAGAAAAAACATACTTTGCCAGTTTGTAATGCCGTACCCGTTCTTATGCGGATCGAACAAAAAACAGAGAAATGCTGCTGCAAACAGACACCATAAAAAAGAAGTGATGATTTTATTTTTCAAATTACTTTTCTGCATAATACTCCTCGCTCTTACAATGGAGTAAAATATCACCTGATTTTCACCGGAATATAGTTGTTAAATACACTTTTCAGTTATCTTTACGCCGGGAAACTGAATTTTGTGCTTAAATCGGAAAAACGGCAAAAATATTTTTTCGGTTCCTGTACTTGCTTTTTTTGTTCAGGGAAATATATTACAATTGTTGAAACTGAAAATAAGGTTATCTATTATGCGGATCCTGGTTATTGAGGATGATAAAAAAACTACGGATTTCCTGTTGACTGCGTTGAAAGAGGCTGGATACATTACATTATATGCCTCTGACGGCAGTACAGGGTTGCGACTGGCGAAAACGGAAAAATTCGATCTGGGGATCGTGGATGTCATGCTGCCCCTGATCGATGGTTTTACTGTTATTGAGAATATTCGCCGGTCCCAGATTACTGTGCCCTTGATTATTCTGAGTGCGCGTGCTTCTGTGGAAGATAAAGTACGCGGCCTTCATGCGGGCGGTGATTTATATCTGGCAAAACCGTTTTCTGTTACAGAGTTGCTTGCGTATATCCAGGCACAATTGCGCCGGTCATCCCTGAATGGTGCCGAGCCAACCTCTTTGACGGTTGCGGATCTGACCATCAACCTGCTGACCCGGAAAGTTATCCGCGGGGAAGAACGGATCGATCTTCCGCCCCGGGAATTTGATTTATTGGAATATCTGATGCGGAATGCAGGGCGTGTTGTTACAAAAACGATGATCATGGAACATGTCTGGGAATATAATTTTGACCCTCAGACCAATGTGGTGGAGACCCGTATTTACAAGTTGCGCGAAAAAGTGGATGTGCCTTTTGAACGGAAATTGATCCATACGGTCCGTGGTGTCGGTTATGTTTTGGAATGAAATCAAACATCCATCCTTGAAAACAAGAATTGCTTTTACCTATGCGCTCTTGTTTCTCATATCCTGTTCCTGCATCATCCTTCTTGTATGCTGTTTTATTCAATATATGTTTTTCCGCGGATTGGAAAATCAATTGGAGAAAATTGCCGATCACAGTAAAAAAGTGCATATCATCGGCAAAAATCTGCAAATGTATAATGAAATCCTCGCACCGGATGCTTACCCGGAGAGAGATTTTAATGTGTTGAAACAGCAATTCCATGATCTCCGGATCGTTTATGTCGGCAGTCGGCATATCCCCGTGACGAACCGTAAAAATAAAAAAATCATGACCGCTTTTGTAACGCATGACGGCAAATATTATGAAATGCGTGTGCAGGAGCCGGAACGTACGGTGTATTCCAAATGGATCAATACGGACAATAATAAATTTCAATTGAAAACCTATTTTTCCCGGAGTTTAGTTTCGTCCGGGCAGGAAAATCTTTTTATTCAATTTTATGATCCATCCGGCAATCTTCTGCTTCAATCCGGAGAAAATATTCTTTCCGAAGCACAATTGAAGCAACTGTGTGCATCGGAAAAATTATTGTTGTTCAGCCATTTCGCTTGTAAAAAATTCCCTTTGTCGGATGGTAAATATTTATTGATCGGGACCAATATCAAACCGTTTCAGCAATGGAATACCATTGCGACGATCGTCGGTTGTCTTATTTTATTATTGATTGCTGCTGCCGGCGCTCTTTCTGCCTGGTTCCTTACACGGCGTTTCATCCGCGGGATCACAAGAACGACTTTTGCCATGCATAAAATACAGTCCGGAAATTACAGTTACAGAGTACGTACCTTACATTCCGAAGATAAAGAAATCCGTGAATTGGTGCAGACTTTCAATGCCATGAACGAAAGAACGGAAAATCTGCTGCAGGAATTGAAAATGGTTACAGATAATGTTGCCCATGATATGCGGACTCCTCTTACCCGCATTTCCGGCGTGATCGAACTGCTTCTGTCCGACCGGAATCTGCCGGATAAAGTCCGCAGTGATTGTGTTTCCATTGCGGAAGAAGTCAGCCGTTTGAAAAATGTGGTGACAACGATTATGGATATTTCCCGGACTAATTCCCGTCCCGGTGAAATCGTAAAACAGAAACTGGATCTTGTCGCAATGCTGCGGGATTTTTGTGAATTTTTTGAGCCGGTATTTGAAGACAAAGGCTTGAAATTGTATTTGTCATTGCCGGAACAGAAAATTTATATTGAAGCGGATAAAAATTTATTGCAGCGGCTTCTTTCCAATCTGATGGAAAATGCACTGAAATTTACTACCCGGGGATTTGTTTCCGTTTCTCTGGAAAGAAAGGAAAATCAACTTTTATTGCAGATTGCAGATTCCGGTTGTGGGATCGCGGAACATGATCTGCAATTCATATTCCGGCGTTTTTACCGCAGTGATGCCAGCCGTCATTTGCAGGGAAACGGGCTTGGTCTTGCCTTAGTTGAGGCGATTGTCAAGGCGCACCAATGGAAAATCGATGTCACCTCCCGGCTCGATGAAGGTACGGTATTCCTGTTGACGATTGATCTTGAAAAAGAAATCATTGCGGAATAAATTTGTATTTCCACATCAGAAACACTACGACTTGTGAAAAAATGATCAGCATGACCGGTATGAAAAATTTCGGTTTCGCAACCTTGTGATGGCAGAGGATCATTGCCCCGAGACCGAATACCGCGCCGCCCATCAGACACGCCAGAAGCAATACATTTTCCGGGATTCGCCATTTCTGACGCAATGCCGCTGCTTTATCCACGAAAAATAATAATGCAGTGAACAGTCCCACACCAAGAAAACAGTA
>JAFVSW010000075.1 GCA_017503545.1 Lentisphaeria bacterium
CCACCACTTTGCTGATAAGCGTATGGATGAGTTTATGTTGCTCCAGGGGAAACATCTGACTCCATACCGTATTGATACTGTTCAACGCCTGCTCCATGGCAATGACTTTTCATCCGGAAGTCGGAAGTGACTGCAGAATTGCCGGGTATTTTCTTTCTGAAATCTGTTGAGCGTTATGTATTTCTGCCTGAAACAGAAATATTCTCTTTCTGTTCTGTAAAAAAATACGGCATCAGCATCCTGCCGGCAAGGCGGTCCGTCTAGTTAAATGTCTTGAGGACCTTTATAATCCGGACCGCCGCCGGCAACAAATCCACCGCTTGCGCCCCTTGCATCCATATTTGTCCAGAAGGAGTAAAGACTTGCTTTATGCATTATAAAACGGATTCTGATAATGCAATTGGCAAGTGCGGCGAGGGTATTTTTCTGCCACTTTAATTCGACTTTGGTATGATCTCCGGATACAGGAATACTTTCTTTTGCAGAAAATCCGTCGAAGATATTGCCGTTTTCATCAAGTATTTCTGCCTTTATTGAGCCATCCGGGGCACTTGCATTTATGAAAAGATGTTTCCCGGTGAATGTAAGTTTGCGCGTCAGCAATTCGCCGTATTCCCGGGCATCCATAGAGGCAAAACCGTCGCGGCGGAGGAATGCTATGCCAGTTGCACCCTGTTCGTACATTGCCATTTTGTTATCACTGTCGGGGTTGCCGTAAAATCCGGTGAAATAAAATGTGAGTTTGTCGTCGCTTACGGTACAAATGTTCCCCAGGGATTGCACATATCCCCGATCCCATTTGTCCTTTTCCGGATAAATAGCGCATTTGCGGTCGGGGCGTGACCAGTGGAATCCGTCACGGCTGTAGGCAAATTCCAGACCTGTGATTTTGGGCAGACCGCTTTTTTCGCAATCTTCATTGGAGGGCCCGAAGTGAAGCTGATACATGCCCAGCATAATGCTTTCGTAGGGTACAGCATCCAGATTATAAAGCTGGGGTGGAATACCGAGTTCCGGTGCCGCCTGATCATTTTCATCCACCCATGCCCAGTGAACAGTTTTGCTTTCGTGCTCAAATCCCCATCGGGAAGCGGTTAAAAAATCATCTCCCTCTGTGTAGTCCCGCATACGGAAAAGGTGTGGAATATGGATGTAGGAACGCAGACTGAAGCACCATTTTTTGCGGAATGGATTGTAAAACATTGTACTGCGGTCACCGGCATAACCGGTTGCGGCAGGGGAGCTCCAGTGGATACCGTCAGGAGAGGTCATTACCATGCCACGAGCCATCCAGCAGGGTTCCATTAAAAAGAGTTTGAATCTCTGTTGCGGATCTTCCGTATAATAATCATGCACCACGGTCCAAGAGTCGCTCCGCAAGCCGCATGGAAGTACTCTGTTGGTACCGGGAAAGACATCGAGTTCCGGACGTTCCCAATGGATACCGTCCTGACTTTCAGCGTAGCATATACAGCCGAGAAAACCTGCTTCATACCACATGCGGTATATATTTTTTTCGTAATCGTACCATACGCCGCCGCTTTTGGGACAGGCGCAGGCTGGATATTTACCGTCGCCTTTTTCCAGAGGCGTTTCCGGCTTGAGAACAGGATTGTTTTCATACTTTTCCGGATAATGGAACGTTCTGGAGCAATTTGTTTCTTCTATAATAAAATCATCGACAAAAAGCTCTCTGCCGATGCCTGAGGAGATGATTTCCGGTGGATTTTCGAGGTATGGCACAGGTAAACATTGACGATTGGCATAAATTTCCTGCGGTATTTGCGGCGGCCATATTTCCGGTAATCTTATTCCGTTGTAAAGAATTGTTTCTGCCATAAGTCCTTTATCCAGATATTTTGATCATTATTGCGGGAAATAATATAATCCGCCGATTCCCGATTGCAAACAAAAAATAAAAAAAATATTGAAGTGATTGAAGTTTTTTTATAAAAAAACGTTTTCCCGGATCAACTTGACAATATCCGGAGCAAGATTTGCCAACTGAAGTGTTCGGGCAAGGTAAGAACGGTCCATTTTCAACTTATTGGCGATTTCCCGCATCGTTGAGGCTTTGCCGGAAGTCAACTGCGCCATTCCCTGATGAGCTTGCAATATTGCTGTTTTAAGCGGTGTCATAGGCTGTTCTGGAACATCTTCACTTTCCACTTGAATTTCCAGTTTACCGCTTGAACGGCGCAACAGACAAGGTACTGTAACAACACACTCCAGCTGCTTGTTGCCGTCTGCAATTTCAAAATCTGCCCCGGCTTCTTTCAGCAATCCTGCCAATCCTGTAGCTTCAAAATATATCTGAATCTTGTCTTCAAACACCACCACTTTGCTGATAAGCGTATGGATGAGTTTATGTTGCTCCAGGGGAAACATCTGATTCCATACGCTGTGAATACTGTTCAATGCCTGTTCCGTCTGCGGAGCGGTCAAAACTCCAGCAAAGTCTTCATTGCAAATCCGTGCCAACACCGCCGGTGTACGGAACAACCGCCCCACCTGGGCAAGCAGTACATTTTCCAGATGCTCCGCCGGAATCCGATGCACCGGACACGAGGCATTTGCTCTGCGGTCATCTTTCTGGCAGACATAGTAAACATATTCCCTGCCATTTTTCTTGATCGCCTTGGAAAGAAACATCGGAGCATTGCAGTTGCCACAATAAACCAGTCCGGCAAATGGCTTTATGGAGTTACTCATCCGTTGCGGTGTACTGCGTTTGTTCGCCTTGAGAGTTTCCTGTGCCTTCTGCCATAATTCCGGAGAAATTATTCCCTCATGTTCGGCATTGTAAACTTGGCCCTGATAGCGAAGTTTGCCGATATAAATCGGATTGGTGATCATATTCCGCAACACTGCCAAATTGATGGGATTGCCGCCGTGAGCGATCCCTTTTTTTGATGTCCACGCTTTTGTGCGGATATTACGCTCCTCCAACAGCCGTTGCACCTGTTTCAACGAGCCGGTTCGGACATATTCTGTAAATATCAGTTTTACGGCTTCGACCTCTGCCGGATTGATGATGATTTTCATTGCTTCAGAGTCTGCATCATACCCCAAAGGAAGCAGACCGCCGACATATTTTCCCTTGCGTTTCGAAGCGGAAAGTTTATCTTTAATACGCTCGGCGATAATCTCCCGTTCATACTGGGCAAAAGTCATCAAAATATTGAGCATCATCCGCCCCGTTGAGGTCGCAGAACTGATGTCCTGCGTGACCGCACAGAAGCCGACTCCGTATTTGTTGAATTCTGCCAGCACCGTAGCAAAATCTATCAACGAGCGGCTCAAGCGGTCGATTTTGTAAACCACCACAATATCCACCTTGCCAGCCCGGACATCTTGCAATAAACGCTGTAACGCCGGACGATTGGTGTTGCCACCGGAAAAACCGCCGTCATCATAGGATTCATTGATCAACTGCCAGCCGTTGGCTTTTTGACTGGCAATGTAATTTACTGCCGCATCCCGTTGAGCATCGAGAGAATTGAATTCTTGCTCCAAGCCGTCTTCGTGGCTCTTTCGAGTATAGACAGCACATCGTTTAGGTTCAACAATTTGCATAAAATCACTCCGTTGTTATTCCAAAGAAAGTTTTTCCGTTCCATAATACGCCGGTAATAGCCTTTGCCACTCCGGAAAGGGAACGGTAAAGCGTACCATTGTATTCATATTTATTACCTCGGACTGTGACTTCATAGCGTGTGCCATGCCAATCACGGAAGATTTTTGCACCATCACGCAGAACGCTTTTCTTCGGTCTGGCTTTGGGAGCATCTGAAGTCAACACCACTTGCAAATCTGCATCAAGTCCGCCATAAAAAAGTTCCTGCACCCGATACGATAATCTGCGGCACAGGAATTCTTTGCTGGAATTGGGCGGTTCATTACCGTAGAGGTCACGCCACTTTTCGCATAACTCCGGACGGCTCATATTGGCAAGCGCCAAGAGTTGCCGCCTTACCGATTCATCTTTTGAATTTTGAGTTGCCATAAATTTCCTTTCTGTAAAGTTAAGTATTGGGACTGGTTATATATAAGCGTGCTATGCCCGATATAGCCAGTCCGGTTTGCTATAATTATCCCGCTATTTTTTGCTCCTGCACAATGCGGAGCAAAACTGTACGTAGGATGTCAGCAATAATATCTATTTTCGATTTTTCAGAATTTTGCATAATATGCCTTCCTTTAAATAAATAGTTGATAATATTCCCCTGCGGGACTGGATATGCGGCAATAG
>JAFVSW010000076.1 GCA_017503545.1 Lentisphaeria bacterium
ATGAATCCAGTTCCTGCGGAACGTCTTCAACGCGGAGGCTGTCATGGGACAATATTATTCAATGTCTTATCCCAGGGTTACGCTGCGCTTCACCCTGGGCTGTCTGACTCTTGCCGCCCCGTTGGGGCTGGTCTATCGGCAAATCCAAGTTTGTCTGGACGTTAAAGGTTTATACTTATTTTACGTGTAAAACAGGTCGATTCTACATTCTGTATTTGTTTATTATATATTTTTGAGCATAATTGTGGTACAAACCGTCGAAGAACCCATTTTTTATGCAAAAAGAATACAAAACCGACCTGAGATGAACCAAAAGAAATTTTGCAGCAATCCGGGTAAGGAGATTCCGCTGTTTTACTCAATCTGACTGCGGAAAGTTTTCGGTGATACTCCGGTCTGTTTGTGAAATACTAAACTAAAATAATTACTGTCCGAAAAACCGCATAGACGGGCGATGTGGGATATACGCATCGTTCTGTGAAGTTTCAGATAGATTTTTGCTTCTTCAATACGCCTTTCTGTCAGAGCCTGCCGGAAAGTTTTACCCGTGATTTTGCGGAAAAGAGAACTGAAATAGGTACAATTCAACCCCAATTCATCCGCCAGATCGGATTCGCTGATATTTTCCATATAATGCAAATCAAAATAATAAAGGATCCTTTTCCGGTAATATTCACTGCTGTTACGGCGGATCACCGGTGCATGAGTGACAGCATACGCCCGGAGTATCAACTGAATAAATACATTGAGCCATTGTGCTTTTTTCTTCAATATTTCCAGCGAGACCGTACCGGGCAGGATCGTAAAATAGCAGACCGCAGCCAACTTATTATCAAAGATCACAGGTTGTGCCAGTTCTCTGACACCGTACGGACATGTGCCGCAAAAACGGCGTCCGAAAGAAGCAATCGCCAAAGATCTTTTCTTATTCGCTGCACAGCTTTTGTTATGATCCGCCAGTTTCTTTTCCCGGCAAAAAACGGAATGATGAAGATACTGATCCGGAGCCAATTTCAGATCTTCACAATCGGCAAACGCTCCATGACGCGCTTCAATGCTGATTTGCGTGCGACACTCTGTTTCCAATAATTTGACGGCAGTTGATAAATTCATTTTTATTCCTTTCCTGAAAAAATTATAGCATTATTCTTGAAAAATTCAAGGTTTTTTCTGGATTTTTATGATATATTATTTCAGAAAAAACAGAACTCTACCAGGAGAAAGGATGTCTGTATCATGAAATTTTATCACGAAGGAGCAAGAGAGATTCCCATCATTGCTGAACCGGATATTCTGGTTGCCGGTGCCGGTCCGGCGGGAATCGGTGCGGCAATCGCGGCTGCACGCAATGGAGCAAAGGTCATGCTGATCGAAAAAGGAGCATATCCCGGGGGGATCGCCACCATGGGGATGATGTCCCATTGGTCAGGGGCAACCCAATGTCCGCTGATGAATGAAATAGCGGAACGTACCATGAAATCAGCGGCATTGCCGACGGAAACCAATCCCGGACTCAATCCGTTCGATTTCGTTTGGGGCATCCCTCATGAATGTCTGAAACAGGTTCTCTTTGAAATGCTCAAAGAAGCCGGTGTTACTTTGCAGCTGCACACAATGGCAGTCGGCGTGATCAAAGAAAATAATAAAGTCAAAGGTGTCATAACAGAAAGTAAATCCGGTCGGGAAGCCATCATGGCGCAAGCCGTCATTGATGCCACAGGCGACGGCGACATTGCCGCATTTGCCGGTGTTCCGTATCAGCTGGGACGGGAAGAAGACAATGCCTGTCAGCCGGCAACGTTGATGTTCCGGATAGGTGGAGTGGACTACACCAGAGCCGTATTCCCGCCGTCCTTTGAAACACTCATTGAGCTGCCGAAAGGAGAGATTCAGGCACTTGGCAGACTGCACCTCCCTGCCCCCGCCGGACATGTTCTCCTTTACAGAAACTATCTGCCCGGAGAAGTGACAGTCAATATGACCAATGTGACCGGTATAGATGGAACCGATGTCCGTGATCTGACACGGGCAGAAATGGTTTGCCGGGAACAGATGGAAAAAATCGTTCTGTTCCTCCGGGAATATGTTCCGGGATATGAAAAATGTTACCTGAGTGCTTCCGGCGACATGGTCGGCATTCGGGAAACCCGACATTTCAAAGGGCTCTATACTCTTACACCGGAAGATATTGTGGACGCGACTGTTTTTGATGACTGGATCGCGACCCGGAATTATTTTAATTTTGACATTCACAATATCAAAGGTGCGGGTCTTGACAGCAATGGAGCTCAAAAACACTTCAAGTCGAAAGGGCATTATACCATTCCTTATCGGGCATGTGTTCCCGAAAATATTGATGGTTTACTGCTTTCCGGACGCAATATTTCCGGAACCCATAAAGCCCATTCCAATTACCGGGTCATGGGGATTTGTCTGAATATCGGTGTGGGAGTCGGTACCGCAGCCGCAATCGCAATAAAAGATCATTGCGAACTCAAAAATGTGGATGTAAGCAAAGTGCAACAGATTCTTTTGGATAACGGAACGGAAATATAAACAGGAGATAACAGAAATATGAGTATGAAAATTGAAACAGCTTTCCCCGGCGGCAATGTTTTTATTGAAGATATCAATGGTTTTGATATTCTTCTCACCAGAGATATGAGAAACAGTGCAAGTACTTGGTTCTACTGGGCATTCCGGGCAATTTTTGATCAAATCGGAGAATATCATTTTACCTTTACCACTTCCAACTTGCTTTCCTCCTGCGGTCCGGCAGTCAGTTACGACGATGGCATCACGTGGGAGTGGCTGGGATATGAATGTACCAACGGCTCAAGAAATTCCTTTACATATAACTTTGACGGTCAAAAATCGAATAAAGTCATTTTCTGTACGGGCATGCAATATCTTCCGATCCATTTGGAACAGTTTATCGCCCGGCACAATGGATCACCGTATCTCTCCCATAGTATTCTGACATATTCCCGGAAAAACCGTCCCGTTTCGCTCCTTCATATTGAAGATACTTCTTCTCATGGAGAAAAAAAGCATATTTTTCTTTCTTCCAGACATCACTGCTGTGAAATGATGGCAACCTATGCGCTGGAAGGTATACTGGAAACGGCTCTCGGCAACGACGAGACCGGCCGCCGCATCCGGGAAAGATATATCATTGACAGTGTTCCTTTTGCCGATACAGATGGTGTTATTGACGGTGATCAGGGAAAAAATCGCATCCCACACGATCATGCCCGGGATTACGGGGAACACCCGATTTACCCGGAAGTAAAAGCAATTCAGGATCTTCTGTTGAGTGAAAAACAGTTTTTCGTCCTGGATATGCATTGTCCCTGGATTTATGGCGGGGCACAGAATGAAACGATCTATTTTCCCGGTCCGGAAGAACCTGATCATGCAGAACGTCTGAAGTTGTTTTCTGAAATTCTGGAAAAATATTCTCCCGCGGATGCCCCGTTTTACATTGGTAATCATGTTCCATTCGGAACACTTTGGCATACAAAAAGCAATTATTCGCAAGGCTTGCCGTGTGTCGCATGGCTCCGTAAAACATGTACGCCTGTGTTTGCACATGCCATTGAGATCCCTTACGCCATCGCCAGCGATAAGAAATTGACGGTGGCATCTGTCCGGGCGTTGGGCAGATCTATTGCCGAATCCATTCTTGAATTTGATGACCGGATCAAAAATTAAAGAAGAACGGTTTATGCCATAAAATCAGATCTCCTTTGAGCTTGAAAATTCCAGGAACTGCTAGATTTTCAATTTGAAGTACTCACGAATTCATATAAGAAAAGACTCAATGTCCGAAAGAATTTAGAATCACTGTTAGACCAGCCCCGAATGGGGCGGCAAGAGTCAAACAGCTCCGTCTTCATTTCATTACGCCGTGACAAGCCAGGGTGAAGCGCAGCGTAACCCTGGGAATATGACATCGAACTACATTAACCAAGAC
>JAFVSW010000077.1 GCA_017503545.1 Lentisphaeria bacterium
AAAAACCGTTATTGCGCATTGCAGTCACCAGTGATGCACAAGCAATAAATTCAACATCATGCTGGGGAATTGCAAATACGGAAAAGGCATTTGATTTTCTTTCACAATTCAAACCGGATGTTGTAGTTATGGCAGGAGATCTCGCAGACCGTGCTGATCCTGCAGTTTTTCCTCTTTATATGAATTTATACCGGAAATATTTCCCTCATAATCCGGTTCATGTCGCATGTGCCGGAAATCACGATTTCAGGCCGGTCGGAAATGTTGCTTACGAAGATTTGTGGAATGCATTCGCAGACGGGTTGCAAATCAGCAGAGATAATCCCGGTCATCAAGTCGTCAGGGGGTATGATTTTATTACTCTTACGGAAGAACATTGCGATTTTTATTCTGCAGAGATGCTTTCAAAAGTCAAAGCCGAATTGGATGCTGCTGTTGCCCGCGACTCCGGCAAACCGATTTTTCTGGTAACACATTATCCCCCTCGTGATACAATGATCGGCAGTCAAACGGGAGTTAATGCACGAGCTGAATTACGGACATTACTCAATAATTATCCTCAGGTGATTTCTCTTTCCGGTCATACCCATCGTCCTTTGGAGTGTGAAACAGCAATCTGGCAAGGTGAATTTACTGCGTTGACCACAGCGACATTGAGTTATGCATGTATCGGTGGCGGAGATAAATATTTCAATGTTGCCGGCGGCACAATTCCTCCTTATGCCAGAGAGGTACAACAAGCTTTATTAATTGATATCTTTAAAAACAGAGTGGAAATACATCGTTATAATGTCCATGAACGCCGCGAAATAAATCCTGACGAATTGTGGGTTGTTGATATTCCATATAATCCCGCAACTGCCAGATTGACGCAGGCCAGAGCAGAAACTGCCGTCGCACCTGAATTTCCGGGAAATGCGGTGATTTCCATGCGTCATGATTTCGGTTTTGCATATTTGATTTTTACTCCGGCAAAACACGACCGTTTTGTATTCAGTTATATCATGCGGGCATCTGTCAAAAATGATGATGGTTCCTGGACATTGGTGCAGGAAACTGAACATATTTCAGATTTTTACCGCTATATTGCTCATCGAGCCACCGAATTTGTAATAAAACTGCCGGAAAAAACGTTTCGTGTCAATAAAATCATGAAATTTGAGATATTCCCGCAAGAGGAATTTGGCAAATGCGGCAAACCATTGGTTCTGGAAATGTTGGTCCCTCCGGAATGGAATATGACACGCCGTTCAAAATTAACATGGCCGCAGGAATAAAAAACATTCCGCATGAGTGCTATTATCCTATTGGTTTATGGCGGTATTTCAGTTTAATATTGACAATCATGGGGCTGTTGCAAAACTCTTTTGCCGGGGGCTGACGCCGTCAGAAACGGCATGAAACCGCTCTACGCTCCGCAGTCGGCCCACATGCCGGTTTCCGTTTTGCAAGCTGGAAATCATGGAAGGTTGAGGATAATAATGAAAGAGTTTACCATCGGTACAATGTACTGGATCAATCCGAAAAAATCGGAAGCCGAATTGTTTGACGATCTCTGTCTGATCCGCGAAAACGGCATCTCTCTGGTACGTACT
>JAFVSW010000078.1 GCA_017503545.1 Lentisphaeria bacterium
ACGGAAAACGCTCCCCGCAAAAGTAAAGGGAGCGTTGCCATTTCCCGGTTTTTTACGTTGTTGTGCAACGGTGCAAAAAGAATAACGATCCCGATCATGATCGGAGTCGGCTTTACGGACGAACTTTGCCCGCCGACCGGGGGATATGCGATCTATAATGCGTTACAGGGTGAAAAATGTATTTACAATAAGATCCATCACGGTCACAGTGATGCGCCGGATGGATATGACGAAGCGACCTGGAATTTTTTAACCGGCAAGCAGTGATTTGTAAAAATCACAGATATAACTCTTTGATTTTCCTGTTTTTCTCTGATATGCTATCAGAAAATCCATTTTTTTCTTGTTTTATCCATTGAACAAAACAGAAAACAGTATTAAGTTATGACTTGCAAAAAACCGTTTTTTTCTTGTTTTTTGCTTGAAAATATCTGATTTATGCAGTATTTTACTTATAAGATGTATTTAACCAAAGGAGTTTATCTTTATGAGTGAACAAGTACCGTTTTTAACAGGTAAAGTCGCTGTCGTTACCGGCGGCGGCGGAATTCTCTGCAGTGTCATGGCGGAAGCCCTGGCATCTGCCGGAGCCAGCGTGGCAGTGCTCGACTTGAAACTGGATAGTGCTCAAGCCGTTGCAGATAAAATCAATGCCGCATATCCGGGTAAGGCAATCGCAGTTGCAGCAAACGTTCTGGAAATGGAAAGTCTGGAAGCAGCAGAAGCAGAAGTATGTGCAAAACTCGGTCCCTGCGACATTCTGGTGAACGGTGCCGGGGGAAACAACCCCAGAGGCACAACCTCCAAAGAATATCTGTTCCGGGAAGACATTCTGAACAAAGCGGAAGGCGTGACCACATTCTTTGATCTGGATCCTTCCGGGATCAACTTTGTGTTCAATCTGAACTTTATCGGAACCTTGCAGACCTCACAGGTCTTCTGTAAGAAAATGGCATTGAAAGATGGCGGAAATGTGATCAATATTTCCTCCATGAACGCATTCACTCCGCTGACCAAAATCCCCGCCTATTCCGGCGCAAAAGCAGCAGTCAGCAACTTTACACAGTGGCTCGCTGTTCACTTCTCCAAAGTGGGGATCCGTGTCAATGCTATCGCCCCCGGTTTCTTCCTGACCAATCAGAACCGGACACTGTTGACCAATCCCGATGGCTCTCTGACAGCCCGCGGCAACACGATCATTTCCCAGACTCCTATGGGAAAATTCGGAAAACCGGAAGACTTGATCGGCGCATTGCTGTACCTGATCGATAACGAAAAAGCCGGATTCGTCAATGGTATTGTATTGCCGGTCGACGGCGGATTTTCTTCATTCAGCGGGGTGTGATCATGTTTATGCAGGAATCGTTCCGTTGGTATGGTCCCAATGACCAGGTGCCCCTTTCTTTCATCCGCCAGGCGGGTGCAGAAGGCATTGTCAGTTCTCTCCACCACATTCCTTACGGGGAAGTGTGGACGGTTGAAGAAATCGAAAAGCACAAAAAACTCATTGCCGATGCCGGTATGGTCTGGAACGTGGTGGAAAGTCTCCCCGTTCACGAAGACATTAAAGTCGGCGGCGGCAAATGTGAAGAATATATTGAAAATTACAAGATCTCCCTGCGGAATCTGGGCAAATGCGGCGTAAAAGTCATTACCTATAACTTTATGCCGGTCTTGGACTGGGTTCGCACCGATCTGCGTTACAAATTGCCCGATGGCAGTGAAGCATTGTATTTCAATCAGGCACAGTTTGCTGCATTTGAAATCTTCATCCTCAAACGCAAAGGTGCGGAAACCGATTATCCCGCCGAAAAAGTGAAAGAAGCAGAAGAATTCTTCAAGAGTCTTTCCCCCGAACAGGTGCAGGAATTTACCGTTTCCATCATCGACAATTTCCCCGGTTTCAAAGGGGTTACTCTGGAAGATGTCCGCAGTATGCTCCAGCGGTATGAAACACTTTCCCGCGAAAAACTGGAACAGAATCTGACACACTTCCTCAGCGAAGTCTGCCCGGTCGCGGAAGAAGCCGGCTGTATCATGACGATCCACCCTGACGACCCGCCGTATCCCATCCTCGGTCTGCCCCGTATTTTCGGCAATCAGGATGATATCAACCGTCTGCTGACCAGTGTACCCTCCAAAGCAAACGGAATCTGTTTCTGTGCCGGTTCTTTCTCCGGCAGTCTGAAAAATGATATCGTTTCCATGTTCAAATCCTGCGCTGACCGGGTTGGCTTTATCCATCTCCGCAGCACACAGCATGACGGCAAAGGCAATTTCTTTGAAGCAAATCACCTGGAAGGCTGTGTCAATATGCCCGAACTGGTAACAGAAATCATAAAAGAACAGATCCGCAGAAAAGAAGCCGGCCGTGAAGATTGGCGCATCCCGTTCCGTCCGGACCATGGTCACACCATGTTGGATGATTTGGCGAAACCTCTTTCCGCCAATCCGGGTTACAGTGCCATCGGCAGATTGAAAGGTCTGGCAGAATTGCGCGGTTTGGAACGCGGTATTCTTTACAGCAAATTTCCGGAAGTGAAAATCTGAATTACAGGGAGAAGTAAACATGGCTGAAGACAGCAACAATCACCCGTCCAAACGCCCCGGTTGGGATGAGTATTTTATGGAAATTGCGAAAGTCGTCGCACTCCGCAGCAATTGCAGCCGCCGTCATGTGGCAGCGGTTATTGTGAAAGACGGCAGAATCATTTCCACGGGTTACAATGGTACCCCCAGAGGGATCAAAAATTGTAATGAAGGAGGTTGTCCCCGTTGCAATTCCAATGCCCCCAGCGGCACATCTCTGGAAGAATGTATTTGTTCTCACGGAGAAGAAAATGCCATTGTTCAGGCGGCATATCATGGAATTTCCATCAAGGATGCCACATTGTATACCACATTCAGTCCATGTCTGCTCTGCGCAAAAATGATCATCAATTCCGGAATCCGGGAAGTGGTGTATAATGAAAGTTATTCCATTGACTCCACATCCCGCCGTATTCTGGCGGAAGCGGGAGTCATCCTGCGTCCCGTTGCGACAGAAAAATAAGAAACACACGGTCTGCCGTCAGACAGTCGTTATTTTCAAGTACATCTCAAAAGTAAAAATCTGCTTTTGAGATGTATTTTTTTTGGAGTGGGTTGTTTTTATACCAGAACTGCAATGCCGGGATAATGACGGTATTTTTCTTCGGAATCCATTCCGCAACCGATAAGATAACGGTCATCCATCAAAAATCCTGCCCAATCGGCATGAGCAATGCCATCGGGCCGGTCGAGTTCTTTTTCGACAAGGACCGCTGTTTTTACGTTCAAAGCCCCCATATTCAACAGGGATTCCTGAATTGTTTTCAGTGTTCTGCCGGTATCCAGCACTTCATCCACAATCAGAATATTCCGTCCTTTCGGATCCAATTTCAATGTCGAACGCAATTGAACTTCTCCGGTACAGACATCGTGCTTATAACTGCCGGCGGCGATGGAATCAATATAAAAGTCATCCAGTTTGATTGCTTCTGCCAATTTTGCGGCAAAGAATAATCCGCCGTTCATGACAACGATCATTGTCAACGGCGCAGCTCCGCAGGCGGCAGAGATTTCTGCGCCCAATTCCCGGATTCTGCGGTTTACTTCTTCCGGCGTTTTTATAATTTCCATATGTTCCATAATATCAATTCCATGTATTATTGTCCCCCCCTCTCGCAAATAAAAATGATTTTTACCGACTTTGTATAATATAACATAATTCCGTAAAAATACAATGAAAAAAATTTCAGACCTTCAACGTTTTATTCCACACCATTGCAGAAATTTTCCGGATGTAAACCTGTGGCGGATTCAGAAACGGAATGATATAATTTGAGGGGATAATGAAACTCAAAGGAAATTGATTTTTACGGTGTAAAATGCCATTAAGACAAAAAAATGGTTACCCCGTCAGGATTCGAACCTGAACTAAGTGGACCAAAACCACTTGTGCTACCGTTACACCACGGGGTAATCAATGGTGTATACTTTAGCACTAAAAATCAAAATTTCCAGTCAAAAAATAAAAAACTTTTGAAAAAAGCGTAAAAAAAACGGTCTGAATGATTGATTTTTCCCATTTTTGCAGTATATTCGTGAGAATAACAGGAACGAAAGGATACAAAACCATGAAACGTATTTTTATTTTTTGCCTGCTGCTCCTTGTCTGCTATGCCGTTTATCCGGCAGAATTGAAAGTGGCAGTGGTGGATATGCGTAAAGTTTTTCAGGACTACGCAAAAACAAAAGTTGTGGAAAAGAAATTACAGGAACAGATGGATACGTTCCGGGATTATTCCAAAAAACTGGCGGCACAGATCCAGGTTTTGAAAAAAGAATTTGAAACCGTGCGGGATCAATCCCAGAATAATTTTGCATTGACTCCTGCAGAACAGCAAAACAAGAAAATGAAAGCCCGTGAAATATATGAACGGCTTGCCATCAAAGATGCAGAATTGAAAAACTATGCAAAATCCCGTCAGGAACAAATCCGTGCATCTTACGAGAAAATGCGGAACGAAATCCTGGGGGAAATCCGGGTCGTCGTTTCAGCACAGGCCCAACTTCAGGGAATTGATCTGGTATTGGATCACTCCGGTTCCACCAGCAATGAAATCAGTGCAGTCGTTTACTTCAAGCCGTCATTGGATATTACGAAATCTGTTCTTGATGACTTGAACCGTGCATATAAAACAAAAAAATAATCAGTATAAAGGATGAATAACATGGCAAAAGAATACAAGGCATCAGAAATCGCCCAGATCGTCAACGGTACTTTAAAAGGCTGTGATGTTACAGTCAGCGGAGTCAATTCTCTCAAAATGGCAGAAGAAGGGGACGCGTCTTTTCTCCACAATACAAAGTATATCCCCCAGCTTCAGACCAGTAAAGCCTGTGCCGTTCTGGTCCCCGCAGACTGGCAGGGCGAACCGGCAGAAGGGAAAGCCTTGATCCTCTGCGCAGACCCGGACAAAGCATTTACCAAAGTTTGCGACCTGTTTGCTCCGGATCCGCTCCAGTTTGAAATGAGTATTCACCCGATGGCATATGTTCACCCCACAGCCACGGTGGAAGAAGGTGCCCATGTCGGTCCCTATGCCATTGTGGAAGAAGGTGCGTTTATCGGCAAAGGAGCAATTATCCGCGCCGGTGCTTATATCGGACAATTTGCCAGTGTGGGAGAAAATACAATCATCGCCCCCAATGTTTCCATTATGCAGCGGTGTATTGTCGGCAAAAAATGTATCATTCACGCCGGTGCCACGATCGGGGCGGACGGATTCGGATTCACTCCCACCTTCCGCGGACTCGTTAAAGTGCCGCAGAATGGGATCGTTGTCATTGGCGATGATGTGGAAATCGGTGCAAATTCCACCATCGACCGCGCACGCTTCGGCAAAACGGTGATCAAGAGAAATGTTAAAATCGACAATCTGGTCCACGTTGCACATAACTGCGTTGTCGGGGAATCCTCCGTTTTGATCGGACAGTGCGGGATTGCCGGCAGTGTGGAAATCGGACGCGGTGTTGTCGTTGCCGCCCAAGCCGGGATCAACGGTCATATCACATTGGGAGACGGCTGTACCGTAGCCGGTGCTTCCGCCGCACAGCGCAGCGTTGCCCCCGGTTCCATGGTGATCGGTCTCCCCGCAGAATCTCAGGAAGACTTCCTGCGCCGTCACCTTCTGCCGCGTAAAGTAAAGAAACTGGAAGACCGTCTTGCAAAACTGGAAGCACTTCTGGCAGAAAAAGAAAAACAGGCTTGATCCTTTTTCCACGTTTGATTGGGTATGAATAAAAAAGTCAAAGATCTTGAGATTGCCATTCTGCATCAGATCAGCCGTGCCGTGCTGCAGGAACATAATGCGGCTCTGCTCCTGAAAAATGTGCTGGATGTTCTGTCTCATGAAATCGGGTTCCAACGCGGAACCTTCACCCTGCTGCGGGATGATACCCTCTATATTGAGGCGTCCCAGGGGTTGACAGAAGAAGAAATCAAACGCGGAAAATATCAACTTGGCGAAGGGATCACCGGACGGGTAGCACAAATCGCCGCCCCGATCCTGATCCCGGATATCTCCAAAGACCCGAACTTTCTGAACCGTACACGTACCCGTAATAAGGTACATGATACGGCTTTTCTCTGTGTGCCGATCGTCCGTTTGGAAAAAGTCATCGGCACACTCTCCATGGACCGCCAGATCATGCCTGATACGGATTTGAAGCGGGATATGCAATTATTGGAAACCGTTGCCAATATTATGGCAGATCCATTGGAAATATGCCTCCGGCGTCATGAAGAACGGGAAAAACTGCTTGCAGAAAATCAACGTTTGCGTGATGAACTGGATGGCAGAACATCGGCACCGCCGGATATTATCGGCAATTGCAACAGTATGCGTGCCGTCTACGCAAAAATCGAACAAGTCGCAGCGACCAATGCACCGGTCATGATTTGCGGCAGAACGGGTACCGGGAAAGAACAAACGGCACGTGCCATCTGGAAAAAAAGTACAAGAAAAGATAAACCGTTTATTTCCGTAAGCTGTACCGCCATGCCGGCACATCAGCTGGAACGGGAACTTTTCGGCTATGAAAAAGAAAATGCAGAGGGAAAAACGGAACATATCCCCGGCAGATTGGAAACCGCCGATGGCGGAACATTGTATCTGGACGAAATCGGGGAATTGCCCCCCGCCCTGCAAATCAAATTTGTACATTTCATGCAGGATCATTCCTTTCTCCCCGGCAATATGACAACGCCGATCCACCTTGATGTCCGGGTCATTGCAACCACCGGACAGGAACTGGATCTGTTGATGAAAAAAGGAACTTTCCGGGAAGACTTATATTACCGGTTGAATGTATTCCCCATCCATTTGCCGGAATTACGCCACCGCCGGAGTGATATTATTCTGCTGGCAGAACATTTTCTGGAAAAATTCTGCCGCATGTACGGCAAACAAATCAACCGCATCTCCACTCCGGCAATCAATATGATGATGAGTTATCATTGGCCGGGCAATGTCCGGGAACTGGAAAATTGTATGGCGCGCGCCGTGTTATCGGCAAAAGAAGAAGTCATTACCGGCAGTGATCTGCCGCCCTCTCTCCAAACGGCAGAAGAAAGCGCAGGCGGCAGACCCGTCCTGCACACCGGTCATGCCGATTTTGAGACTCTGGTCAATACTTATGAGCGGGAATTGATTGTAGAAGCATTAAAAGCCAGCCGCGGAAATGTCTCTGCGGCTGCGCGGGCATTGAATCTTTCAAACCGGATCATCCATTATAAGATCCGGAAATTGCATATCACGCCGGAATGGTACCGGATCCGCAGTTGAATACCGGTACACATTGCATCGTTATGGAATCATTTCCTTCAGGAAATATTCCGCCACGCGGCAATCCTCCCCCAATTCCGGATGGAATGTCATGGCAAGTTGATTCCCTTGTCTGACAGCGGTGATTCTGCCATTGTATTCCGCAAGAACTTCCACCCCCGGAATACAAAATTCGATTTGCGGAGCGCGGATGAAACTCATCGGCACCTCTTTTATTCCGGCAAAATTTCCGATCGTGTGAAAACTGCTCAATTGTCTGCCATACGCATTCCGTCTGACAGAAATCCCCAGTGTCCCCAGATGAACCGTGGGATCATCCAACAGCTGTTGAGCCATCAGGATCGTCCCGGCGCAAGTCGCCATCACAGGCAAACCATTCAGGATCCGGGAACGGAGCGTTTCAAACATATCCAGTTCCCGGAGCAGTTTTCCCTGTACCGTACTTTCACCGCCGGGGAGAACAAGCCCGTCAAAGGGCAAATCCAAATCGTTTTTCTGACGGAGTTGTAAGGTGGGGACATTCAAGCGTTTGAATACCGATTCATGTTCCGCAAAATCACCTTGCAAGGCAAGAACTGCGATCCGCATCAGATCCCCCGTTCTTCCATGATAATCTTGATTTCAGCAGGATTGATCCCCACCATGGCTTCGCCAAGACCGCAGGAAAGTTCTGCCAGCATCTTGTAATCCTGATAATTCGTCACCGCTTTGACAATCGCAGCAGCACGTTTGGCTGGATCTCCGGATTTGAAAATGCCGGATCCGACAAAGACCCCTTCCGCTCCCAATAGCATCATCAAGGCGGCATCCGCAGGAGTTGCCACACCACCGGCGGCAAAATTTACCACAGGCAATTTACCATTCTGATGAACATACAGAAGCAGCTCAAACGGAACCTGCAATTGTTTTGCGGCTTCATACAATTCATCTTCCGCCATATTCGCCACGCGGCGGATCTCCTGATTCATTTTACGCATATGGCGGACAGCCTGCACTACATCCCCGGTTCCGGGTTCCCCTTTCGTACGGATCATTGCCGCACCTTCCCCGATCCGGCGCAATGCTTCACCCAAATCCCGGGCACCACAGACAAACGGGACTTTGAATGCACGTTTATCCACATGGTAAATATCATCCGCCGGGCTCAACACTTCACTTTCGTCGATATAATCAATTTCGATTGCTTCCAGAATACGTGCTTCTGCAATGTGACCGATACGGCATTTTGCCATGACAGGGATGGAAACGGCTTCCTGAATACCGCGAATCATACCCGGATCGCTCATACGGGAAACGCCGCCGGCAGCACGGATATCGGCAGGAATACGTTCCAAAGCCATTACAGCGCAGGCACCGGCATCTTCTGCGATTTTTGCCTGTTCAGGCGTAGTAACATCCATGATTACGCCGCCTTTAAGCATCTGTGCAAGATTACAATTCAATTCATACTGTTCGTTTTTCATAAAAATTCTCCTGATTTTATATGTTTTCTGTTTGACTTTAATATAACATCGGTGTATATTCAATACAAATTATAAAATTGTATGGATTACAATAAAATGTCAACAAACTCTTTTGAACATTACTATTTAAGCTGGATTCCGGATAAAAGCAAGTTGAAACGGCCTTATTATCTGACACTGGCCAATGCACTGGAAGCCGATATCGTATCCGGGAAACTGGCATCGGGAACAAAACTGCCGCCCCAACGGGAATTGGCTGATTATCTGGATTTGAATTTTACCACCGTCACTCAGGCATACAATCTCTGCCGGGAACGGAAATTGATTTATGGAGTAACAGGGAAAGGCACGTTTGTTTCTCCACTGCCGGGTAAAAATATTATACTGCAGCATACCGCAGAGAATCCATCCAATATCATCGAAATGGGCTTGCTGAAAGGCTTTGATCAGATCAAGGCACCGATCATTGAAGCAAGTAAAAATGTATTGCAGAAAGGGTATATCGAAGCTCTGTACTCTTACACCGATGCCGCGGGACATCTGCATCAGCGTGTAGCCGGTGCCCACTGGATGAAACAGATGGATGTGCATACGGACAGCGAACACACCGCCATTTTCTCCGGGGCACAGAATATTATCAGTGCCACCTTGCTTTCTCTGTTCAAAATCGGCGATAAGATTGCTGTGGATGAGTATACGTACTCCAATCTCATCGGGATGGCGCGTCTGTCCCATATCCGATTGATTCCGGTCAAAGGTGATGCCGAAGGTATGGATGCCGGAGAATTGGAAAAATTATGCCGGAAAGAAGAGGTCAACGGCATTTTTCTGATGCCCAACTGTGCCAATCCCACCACTTGCACCATTCCGGAAAAAAGGAAAGATGAATTGGCGGAAGTAATCGCCCGTTACCGGCTGATTTTAATGGAAGATGATAATACCGGAATTCCGCTTCATGGAGAAACGACTTATCATTCCATGTTTTCCAGACTGCCGGAACAGACCATTTACATTTGCAATTCCACTATGGCACTGTGCAATGGATTACGTGTTGCATTTGCCGCATTCCCGGAAACATTCCGGGTCCCGCTGCTGAATGCTCTCTATCACTTGAATATCAAAACATCGTCCCTGGATGCTGAGATTATGACCGAACTGATTCTTAACGGAAAAGCGGCAAAAATCCTGGAACAGAAAGCCGAACTGGCAAAAGAACGCAATCTGATCTTTGACCGTTATTTTCCCGACGCTGTCAAACCCGGATCCCCTGCCGCATTTTTCCGCTGGCTGCCGATCCCACGGTTGACGATGGATGAAATGGAGACGGAACGGCGTCTGTTACAGGAAAATGTCAGCGTCTATTGTTCCTATCGTTTTACGGTCAACCGCAATCCGCAAAATTTCATGCGGATTGCGATATCCTCTCCCAATACAACGGCTGATTTGGAAAAAGGATGTTCCATCGTTCATGATTTCATACAGAAAAACAGAATCAATGAGGATTGACCGACGCCTCTTTTTTCAATCTTGCACTCAAACGCACGGAACAGAAATCCGGACCGCACATGGTACAATATTCGGAACCATGTTGATTTGGTGCGGAACTTTCCTGCAATGCCTGATTGCGTAATTCTCTTGCCCATTCCGGATCAAGAGCAAGCGCAAATTGTTTTTCCCAGTCAAAGGCGGCACGGGCATCCGAAATCGCATCATCACGGTCACGGCTGCCCGGCTTGTGCAAAGCAACATCCGCAGCATGGGCGGCAATCTTGAATGAAATCACACCCCGGCGGACATCATCGGCATTCGGTAATCCAAGATGTTCTTTCGGCGTAACATAACACAACATGGCAGCACCGTAATATGCCCCCATCATGCCGCCCATCCCGGCAACAAAATGATCATATCCCGGAGCGCAATCCACCACCACCGGACCGAGGATATAAAACGGTGCATCGCCGCAAATCTTCCGTTCCCGTTCCATATTTTCCCGGATCTGATCCAGTGGAACATGGCCCGGTCCTTCCACCATGGCTTGCACATTTGCTTCCCGGCAGCGCATGACCAGTTCACCTAAGGTATCCAATTCGGCAAATTGAGCTTCATCGGAAGCATCGGCAAGACAACCGGGGCGCAAACCATCGCCGAGGGATAAAGTAACATCATATTCCCGGCAGATTTTCAGAATTTCGTCAAATGCGTCGTAAAAGGGATTTTCCTGTTGATTTTCCTGCATCCATGCGGCAAGCAATGCTCCGCCGCGGCTGACGATCCCCAATTTCCGTTTCAATGCAAGAGGTACGTGTTTCCGCAATAAACCGGCATGGATCGTCATATAATCCACCCCCTGCTCCGCCTGTTCCCGGATTACGGTAAGTATTTTTTCCGCAGAAAAATCATGGCTGCCGTAACGGGCAACGATTTCATAAACCGGAACCGTCCCCAGCGGAACGGTACTCTGTTCCAGCATAGCTTGCCGGATGGCGGCGATATCGCCGCCGGTACTCAAATCCATCACGGTATCTGCACCGTAATGCAGCGCAATCGCCAACTTGCTTTTTTCTGCGCCGGGGCAGCTGGATAATGCAGAATTGCCCAGATTGGCATTGATCTTTGTTTTCAATTCTCTGCCGATACCGCAGGGAATCAAATTTTTATGATGGATATTGGCAGGAATCACAACCGTTCCGGATGCAACTCTTTCTGCGATAAATTCCGGCGTGCGCTGTTCCACTTCCGCAACATGCCGGATCTGCGGGGTGATGATCCCCTGTCGTGCATAGTCTATTTGTGTCATAATTCGTTCAACCTCACTTTGTCTGAATAATTATTCAACGGCGGATACATTTGTGCAAGGGTATCACTCACGCACATATGTTCGTTCAGCGAGCCGTAAACAAAGGCTTTTGCGGCAATCAATACCTCCTGCCAGTTTTTTCCGGTTGCAAAATTGGCGGTCAATGCCGCACTCAAAGTACAACCGGTCCCGTGCGCTGTATTGCTTTTGATCGACACCGCAGGAGAACTCAAGGTAAAGAGTTTGCCCTGATAACAAACAATGTCAACTGCCTGATCCGAAGAAATCGCATGACCGCTTTTCAGGATCACATTACAATGGTATCGCTCATACAATTGTTGTGCCGCAACAGCAAAATCAGCCGGACTTTTCAGCGGTCGTGCGCAAAGCAATTCCGCTTCCGGAATATTGGGAGTGATCCAACGGGCAAGTGGAAACAATACATTCTGCATGGCAGCAACCGCCGGTTCCTCCAGCAATCTTGCACCGGAAGTGGATACCATTACCGGATCAACGATCAATTGCAACGCATATTTTTCTGCCAGTTCGGCAACACATTCAATAATCTCACAATTGGCAAGCATTCCGGTTTTTGCAAATTGCACAGGAAACTGATCAAGTACACATTCCAACTGACTTTTAACCGAATCCGCCGGCATGACATCAACACGGCGCACTTCGCAGGGATTCTGTGCCGTAACAGCAGTAATCACAGAACAACCATAAACACGGAATGTATGAAATGTCCGCAAATCCGCCTGGATCCCTGCCCCGCCGCCGGAATCACTCCCCGCAATGGTAAGAACCGCCGGAATACGATTATTCATGATGACTCCTTTTCATGATTTTCCGTAATTGGCGGACCTTTGCTTCCACATCCGGAGCCTGTGTGATCTCCGTCACCATGGCAATATGCCGGAACCCTTTGGAACACAAAAGATCCAGATGATGTTCCTTGATACCGCCCATAATGGAAAACGGACATGTGACAAGGTTTTTCAAATCTTCGATTTTTTCCAATCCCAATGCTCCGCATGCAACACTTTTTGTGCCGGTGGGAAACATGGGGCCGATATTCAGATAAGAACATCCATCCGCAATGGCTGTATGGATTTCCTCCGCATTGTGTGTGGAAGCACCGAATATCATTTCCGGTGCCAGTTTCCGTGCCTCTTTCAATGGAAAATCCTCCTGTCCCAGGTGAACCCCATCCGCACCGGCAGCCATAGCAATATCAACACGGTCATCCACGATCAGTAACATCTGATACCGGTCCGTGATTTCTTTGCATTTCCGCACCAGGGAAAACATGGCATTATCCGGAATATTTTTTTCTCTGATCTGTACGATCTTTGCTCCGGCGGCAGCGATGCCTGTGACGATTTCACAAACATCGCGCCCGTTACAAAATTCGGAACTTACTACCGGATAAAGATCGGAACTTTTGAATAATTCAAGCCGTTCCGCATGTGACCGCATATTCAGTTTCCTTTTTCAATAATCAGTTTTGCCACTTTGCGTCCGGACATAAGCATACCGCCGAAAATCGGCCCCATACGATACCCCCCCATCACGTTATTGGCACTCATGCCGCAGGCATACAAGCCGGGGAAATAACAACGGGTATTTTCCACCGTGGAGGCTTCGCCGTTTTCCACCCACATCGGTTTTTCGCCAATAATATCACCGGTAGGTGTATCAAGCTGAATCTTGGCTTTTTTAACGGCAAGATTCAGGATTTCACTGGGGTGTCCGGTCCCATCAACCACATTTTCTGCAATCACCGTCAACGGGTCAACATGCAAGCCCAACCGTTCCACACAAGTCCAGTTGATGACAAGACCATTGACTTTGCCGTTTTTAAATACCAGGTCTTCCACACTGACAGAGTTGAAAATCTTTGCACCGGCTTTTAATGCACCAAAGATCAGACCGCTTGCCATTTCCACAGAATCCAGAGTGTGATACCCTTCCGCATTTTCCAATTTTTTGTGGCTGATATGGAAATCATCAAGAATATCAAGTGCTTCATCCTGAACAACAACTTCATTAAACAGCATCCCACCGCCCCAGGTTCCGCCTCCGGGTGCAAGTTTACGTTCAAAAATAGCGGTTTTCAAGCCTGCTTCCGCCAGATAACGGGCAGCGACAAGGGCAGACGGGCCGCCGCCGACAAGGGCGACATCCAGTTTCAAGCCGTCAATGAGTTTTGCGCTGAATTTGTTGATGATTGCTGTGGAGATAATGTTTTCCGCTGACATACCGGAAATCCTTTCCGGAGCATTTTTCTGCTCCCGTTCTGGGCATGTCGGTGCGGTTTGCACACGATAAAATCAATCGGTGTAACAAATTTAAAATTCATACTTTCTTTCCTACGCCGGCATTACCCGTTTCAGGTTCAAAGGGTTTGATCTCAGCCGTTGTCACCATGACAACAGCACCCCTGTGTTACAATGCAATTAATATAACATGATTTTCCGGAAATGTCAAATCAAAATTTCTAAAATTTTAACCTTGCATCCGGGTACAATACATGACATATTACAATAACATATTCAGCATAAAGGCAAAACAAAAAATGAAAATTATACTTTTGATCACGGCTGTCCGGTAAAAATTTTGAAGCAATAGAAGGTTAAAAAAGATCTCTTTGATGTGGAAATAGCAGTTTATTGTTATTCTCCGGACTCTTAAATTTACTTTGTAAGATAAACACGAAACTTTTTATTCGAAAAAAAACGCAGATTAACCAGAAAACAAGCCCCGGATGGGGCGGCAAGAGTCAGACAGCCCAGGGTGAAGCGCAGCGTAACCCTGGGGATAAGACGTCGAACGACATGAATCAAG
>JAFVSW010000079.1 GCA_017503545.1 Lentisphaeria bacterium
TAAAATCCTCGCAGCACCTTAGATGTAACGCTTGCTCTCAGCAAGCCATGTTTCATCCAATTCGATCAGAAGCGCAGTTGCGATTCTGAGCAAAGATTCTTTGTTGGAAAATAATTTAATACTATATTCCATTTGTGGTAAATCCTCTTGTTTTTGACTTTTCTCAGGAGTCTTTTAGAGAATTTATTACGTTTTTTCAGAATTTCAACCGAGTTACACACCGTTCGCGCTCCGACTCCGACGAGTTGGGGGACCCATTCTCGTCGGAGTCGGAGCGCGCCCTATGCATAACTCTACGTTTCCGGCATACGCAATTTTACAGAAAATTCGTTACACTGCCGGAATAGCAAGAGGGGGAAACGGATCATTCAGCAGTAGTCTCTTGTCAATTTTATCCGGTCGAAACGTTTTGCTGCCAAATCCTCCGGCTTGATCCAAAAGTAAAGAAGACCGGCATCGTACCACATCCACCGGGGACCATCCTCGCTTGTATCGCTGTCAAGCTGAAGCAGTAATGTATACCCTGCCGGTCTGGTATTTCTTTGGATATCATACGATTTGCCCAGCAATTGATGGTGCGGTGCTGCCGGAGTTTTTGCTGTTTGCAGCATTTTGAATGTCAGAAACGTTTCCCGGTAAGTAATCGGTTTGATTCCGTTTTCTGCCGCCGGTGTCCGGTTGTGCGCGGGTAAGGGGTCTGTTGTATAGATGACTTCCAGAGGATTACTGTAATCGGTCAAACTGCCGGTATCATAAAAAACAAAAAGTGTTCCATTTTTCGGCAGCCCGGATGTTGCCGGGAGTTCCGGGCAATGGATTTGTGTCAGAAAATTCAGTTCGCGTCCTTTGGTATCGGAGGGCCAGGGGATATTTTCCGGCAAGCCGGGAGTTCCGCCGAATTTACTGTAATGAGGCTGATTTGTTTTTATCAGCTGGATTGCCCGATTTGAGATTTTACTATTTCTTTTTATCATTTTTCGATTTCCAGTTTCCAGTTTGAGCCTGTTATTTCCAGAATGACTGGTTTGGCAGGGGGTAAATTCAGATGACGGATGGAGGAGACTGTATGTTCCGGTGCCGCCAAATCCGGAAATGTCTCTTGCAGTCCGGAAAAATCTGTGGTTTCCCATTGCAATGATTCTTGCCGGTGCATGTGTCCGCTGAGTGTCAGGGATGCCCCGCTCCGATATGCCAATGTTTCCAGAAACGGACATTCATGTGGATCTGCGTGTGTGATCTGGATCCGTTTTTCTCCGGGTGGATATTGTGCCAGTGTATCCATTAATTCCCGGTATTGCCAGAATGCACTTTTTATTTGATTTCTGATCCACGGGATACCCAATTTTTTTGCCAGAGGCAGATATTTTTCATTGAAATCGCCGCCGCAGCCGTAAAGGCGGATATCTTCCAGCATGACCGTTGTTTTTTCATCCAGCAATGTCAGATTGTGCAGCGGATCTTTCCGTAATTGTTCGATAACCCGGACATCTTCGTGATTTCCCCAAACTGCGTATACAGGGATGCAGAAACTTTTTTTCTTTGTCAAATAATCATCGAATGTCCCGGCGATTCTGTTTTGCAGAATAAATTCCGCCTGTATTTCCTGAGAGGAGGCACAAAGCAATGCTTTTTCCTTCTCCATGATGCGGTTGCAATGCCGGATCATTTTCTGCAGTTCAGCGGACCGCAGATTCCGGATACTTGCGGCATCAAAAAATCCGAAATCGCCGCAATGAATACAGGCATCGGCACGATATTCCGCTGCAAATTCATTGATCCGGTCAATTTTTCCATGGGTATCTGTGATTAAAAGAATCCGCATTTCACTGTCTCCATGAGGCAATTTCAAAAGTTTTCAACAATCCTTTTTCAGTCAAATTTTGCCGGACTTTTGAATTTACCTCTCCATATTTGTTTTTTGTTCCGCATTTCCGGTAATGTAGCATTTCTGTTTGCAAAAATCAATTACCGCTTTGCGGATTTTTCTGCATATTTCTCCACAGTGTATTATTTTTATCGGAAAAAATATCCTTATCTTATTTGACTTTTTATAATTAGCAATATATAGTATAGGAGAGTATAGGAGTTGAATAAATTATGGTCTCAACTGTCAAACGCAATATCCGGAAAAAACAAAGCGTGCCGGTTTATCTGCAGATTGCAGAACATTTGAAAGAACAGATCTTGAATAAGGAATATCCGTGCGGAACGAATTTGCCGGCGGAATCGGAACTTGCCGCATCGTTCGGGGTGAACCATTTGACGCTGCGGAAAAGTTTGCAGATTTTACGGGAACAGCATTTGATTGTTCCGCAGCACGGCAGAGGCAATTTTGTCAGTTATTCCCATGAAATGGAACTGAAGATCGGTTATATCACTTATTCCATGGATGGAATATCCAGTTATTATGATTTAAGTATTCTTTCTGAATTGAACAAACAACTCAGTGTACGGAAGGGTTATTTACAAATCATTCCGATTACCGCGGATCGGAAAGAGATCACAGATAACATTCTTCAGAGCCGTTGTTGTGCGCTGGTTGCTGCTACAATGAATGAAGAAATTCTGAACATTCTGAATTGTAAAGAACTGAAACATATTCCGGTGTGCTGTCTGAATGTTTGGAATGAGCATTTGAACAGGAACAACCGTTGTTTTGTCGGCTCAAAACCGGGTATTATTCAGGAGGCGGTACGGTATCTGACGCAATTGGGACACCGCAGGATCGCCTATATCAGTTACAATCATTTTGATGCGGGCAACGATTGCGGGCTTGAGGAACGTAATCTGGGATTCCGTTCCTGCGGGTTGCCGGAAGGAATGGAATTTATCGGGACAAAAAATATTCCGTGGCATGAGTGGTCGCGGAAAACCATGCATAAAATTGCAGAAATGGAACCGGGAAAGCGGCCGACAGCCGCCGTTCTGCCCGGATTAGCCTTTGCTGCCGGTGCCTGGATTGGAGCATTGGAAGCCGGATTGAAGATTCCGGAGGATATGTCTCTGATCGGTGTGGATGCGGCAACGGTATTTTTTCCGGAACTTACCGCAATAAAACAGCCGTTGGATCAGTTTGTGGAAAAAGCCATATCCATTTTCGGAGATGCCGCACTTTCCGGTGGATTGATTCATTCTGATTTCTATAAGTATGATTTTGAAATCGTGGAACGTGGCAGTTGCTGTTCATTGAAACAATAAGCATATATAACAAATTTTAAGGAGCATAGTATGAAACAGAGTCAAAAAATGACGGGTATCCCATCGGATACAGTAAAGAATGTGGAATCTCAAACATCCGCAGCGTACCGGGTGAAGCGGAACCGCTTCACGCTGATCGAATTACTTGTTGTGATTGCGATCATCGCCATTCTTGCTTCGATGCTGCTTCCCGCATTGAGCAAAGTACAGGAAACAGGCCGCTGCAACACCTGTTTGAGCAATGAAAAACAGATCGGACTGGCAATATTCAATTACACAACAGATTTTAACAACTGGTATGTTCCTACATCCGAGGTATCCCATCTGGGTACTTACAATGCAACAAAAGCATTCAAAAACAACTGGCTTCAAATTTTGCACAATTATTACAAAGTTTCGCCGGAAAACTATGTTTGCCCTACGGCACGCAAACTTTGTACATTTCCTTATACCGAAGGTGACCCGTTCGATGCCCGGAAGAAAGTGACAGAACAGACTGCAATCAAAAGTGATTATTCCGTTTATTACAATTACGGTTATAATGGAAATGAGCTTGCCGGTGCTTCTCATTCCGGTGCGGACCCTGCGAAATGGCGGAGAACGACACAGGTCAAAAGACCGGCATCTCTGGTCATGAATGCGGATGCAGCAAGTGCAGTTTCCGGTAAACCCTCCGGATATTATACAATCATGGAATCCTGGGACAGTTATTACTTCCTGGCAAATCCCCACAGTGCGCCGGGGCATTATTACGGCACGACAAGAAGTGATAAACGTTTCTTCAAAGGGAAAAGCAATATTCTCTGGGCAGACGGTCATGCCAGTTCAGAAAGTAATGTGTTCCGATTCACCCGTGCCAATTTTGAACCGTTGAAACAGTGATTGATTTCCGTGGAGTTTTTCTTATGTCATTAAAATTTCTTTTTTCTTTGGTGCTGACTGCTGTTTGTACATGGAATCTGGCAGCTGCTCCGGAACCCGGATTGCTGTTATACAGCAGTTTCGATAAATATAATACTACGCCTGATTATCATGCTTCTGCTCAAATCAAAGTCGGCGGAATTGCAAAAGATCTTCAGTTGCGCATGTTCCCATCCATGAAAGATGATGGTAATTCCGTTTGTCTCAACAACAAAGAACGGATCACCTATTCCGTCCCCGGAAATTTCAAACCGGATGGCGGTACCGTTTCTTTCTGGGTCAATTTGCAGAACTGGTCACTTTCCGATACCACCTGGTTCAATTCTCTGTTTGAAGTCAGTTCCGCTCCGTCACAATACCGGTTTGTGATTTACAAATACCGGAATCATAAGGATTCCATAACATTCTATCTGCAATCCGGAAAACATGCCTGTTCTCTTTATGCAAAGACGACCGGCTGGAAAAAGGATACCTGGCACAAGATCGATGTGGTCTGGAATCAGAAAGAAGTCAAACTGTACGTGGATGCCAAACTGACGACCAACTATCAGACAAAAAAACTCCCTGCCGGTATGGTTTTGCCGAAAACGGTCAAAGGTGCCTTGATTACATTGAACAGTCAAGCCGGATGGCGGCACAATCCCGCCTGGATCACCGCATATGATGAACTGAAGATTTATGACCGCTGTCTTACCGGCGAAGAAATCGGGAAAGAGTATGATAAATTTTACCCCCGGAATTTTGAAGTCAATATCAAGCCGGGGAAAGCAACTATCCCGTTGACCGATACCGCCGTGAAGATCGACGGCAAACTGGATGAGAAAGAATGGCATAATGCGGCTGTGCTGCCGATCGTCAATCATGTCTCCCATTCACAAAGCCATCATGCGGTCACAGCCCGGGCATTGCTTCAGTATGACAACGCCAATCTTTATCTGGCGTTCCGCGTGGATTCTCCGGCATACCGCAAGCGCGTGACCGCACGGGATAAAGAGATTTGGGATGACGACAGTGTGGAATTTCATGTAATGGGAATGGATGGCAAACCGCGTCATTTTATATTCAATGCCAATGGAGCCGTGTATGATTCTAAATCGGGAAAAGCGGCATGGAATGCCAAAAATCTTCGTGCAGCCGGAAGTCACAATAAAAACGCCTGGAGTGTGGAAGTTGCGATTCCCCTGGCGGAATTGGGTGGAAAAATCGGCAAAAATACGATTTTGAAAGGAAATTTCGGCAGTAATAACTGGAAAGCACGGACAAATTATCATACATGGAACTATGTTTACGGTTATCTGAAAGGATATGCCTCCCCCGAATTTTTTGGCGATCTTATTTTCGGCGGGAAACATGATGGTGTGCAATTTATCAAGTACGGCACACCGGAACAGGGCGCATTGGAATTGCAATTGCAAGGCAAACCGGGCATGAAAGCAAATGCAGAATGGCAGGCAGAAACCGGGGCAAGTTCCAAATGTAATATGGATATTCTGAAAAATACATGGTCGCCGGAATTGCCGGTCTGCCGGAATATCATCCGGTATTCCGTACTCGATGCCAAAGGAAAAGAAATTTACCGGGCGGAAAATTTTGTAACCGTTCAGCAGCCGTTCAATATGACGTATTCTGCCAGAGCCTCGAAACATCTGCTTCTTGTCGATCTCTCCATCAACAAAGGTATTGGGACAAAAAACGGTAAACTCCGTCTTCTTGATCCGGCGGGAAAAGCCGTTGCCGCCAAAGTTTTCACCATGAAGAATGAACAGACACAGGTCACTTTTCCGCTTCCGGAAAACCTGAAAGAGAATACCACTTATACCCTGGAAGCCACACTCGGCAATTTGATCAAAAAATCTATTTTCCGGATGCCGGACTTTACCCCGTTCAAACAGCGGGCGGGGATCGATCATACCGTTCCTGTTCCCTGGAAATCGGTCACCGTCAAGGGGCGTGTATATACTGCGGGGAACCGTGTGTATACTTTTGACAAAGGTCCGCTGCCGACAAAAATGACAGTGGATGGTGTTGGTGTGTTGTCCTCACAGGCGAAATTGCTGCTCAATGGTATGCCGGTTCAATGGAATGTCATCGTTCCCGGTAAAAATTACGGGGATTATGCGGAATTCAAAGCGGAAGGGGCGTGCGGCGCAGTAAAATTCAGCTGTCGCGGGGAAGTCTGGTTTGATGGTATGTACCGCTGGGATTTCTCCATGACTCCGCCGGAATCCGGGTTGGATATCAAAACCATGCAGTTGACCTGGGCTGTTCCTGCAAACGCATCCAAATATATTTTGAATCCTTATTATGTTCCGTGGAAAAACGGAAAAGCCGCACTCAAATGGAGTTGCGATGAGCGGGCATCCATTCTGTGGCTGACGGGTACGGAACACGGACTTGCCTGGTGGTGTCAATCCGATGCAAACTGGGTGATCGACCCCAACAAACCGCAGATTCTGTTGACCCGGAACAATGTTGCCGCTTCTGTCCGTATTGAAATGATTCAGAAGAAAGCAATGCTGAGAAAAGCGGCGGATTATACCATGGTTTTCCAGGCGACACCACCGCGGAAACTGGATACTTCATTCCGCAAATGGCGTTATCACTCCTGGCGTGCCGGGGATACCAATTGCGGCGTTAGCGGCTGGAATACGGCTTACGGGATCAAAGATGCTTCCAATATTCTCCATTATACCACATTGATCCCGGCACATCCCGGGGAATATGGCAAACATTATCAGAATTGGAAGAAAAAAGGTGTTACGGACCTGGCATATTCCATGCCTGCCCATATCGGCAGAATGTCTCCGGAATACGATTATTTTTATCCGGAATGGGCAGTAACACCGGGTGTCAAATGGGGAGCCAAAGATGAATTTACGGGGGAACGTTTTTATGTGGAACCGTGTTGCGGCAAAACCAGAGGTGGTGATTTGCAGGCATATCGTGCGGAGCAACTGTTGAAGACGTATCCGGCATTGGGCGGTATTTATTTTGACATCAGCCATGTTATAAGTTGCGATAATCCGTTGCACGGATGCGGTGGTGTGGATGCGTTCGGTAAAAAATTCCGGTCATCCACGGCACTGGCTCTGCGTGAATATTTCCTGCGTATTTACAAAATCACACGGAAATATAAACGGACATTGTGGCTTCATGCACACAATGCGTATTATCCCTTTGTACATGACTTTGCAGATTTATGGCTGCCGGGGGAAGAACAATATTTCCCCGTCTTGCGGAATCCGGAAAATCATTATCTCCACGGTATTTCAAAAGAAGAATATCAGTCTGCTTTGAACGCAAAGATCCGGGGTGTCGGGATCATGACGATTCCGCAGAATGCCCGTGTCTTGGGAGCTTCCCCCGAATTGAAAAAGCAATCGGAACGTTATACCGGAGAAGCGGCGATTAATAAAGTGCTGATGATCCACCACATTTACGATTTGAACATTATGGCATTTCAAGCAAAAAATGTGCAGGATAAAACACTTTTTCCGTTCTGGGAGGTCCGTAAAAAAGTAAACCTTCCGGAAGCCGTATTTCATGGTTATTGGGAAGATCCTGCGGTAAAATCCAATGTGCGTGAGATTTATATTTCCCGTTATTCCTGGAAAAAGCCGATGCCCTATTCCCATGTCCTTGCCGTCGGCAACTGGAATAAGAAGCCGCAAAAACTTTCCTGCACACTCAACTGGAAAATGCTGAATGTAAAACCCTCTGCCAAATGGTATGATCCCCATACCGGCAAAGAATGGGATCGGAATAAAATCATGGTTCCCGGGGAAAACTTTATCTTGATCGGGATAAAATAAGCTGATTTTTCTGTTGTACCAGACAGGTATCGGTCCGGATTATCCGTTCCGATGCCTGTTTTTTTTGAAAAATTATGGGATCGCAGTGCATTTTTTTATAATTTTTTATATTTATTTCTGGAAAAATTCCTATTCAGGGTGTATTTTACCACTGTTTCAAAATATACTCAAACACGATAGCGCGGAAAAGGACTCGTTTCAGAATCAATTTTTCCGCCGGGAGTAGAAGCAATTATGACAAAACAATGTGAATTATTTTTTGATCATTTGGTGATCGGAAGCGGTCTCGCGGGTTTGACGACTGCTCTCATGCTCGCAGAAAAAACAACCGGCTCTATTGCCGTTGTAACAAAAGAAACCATCGACCAGTGCAACAGTAAACTGGCGCAGGGCGGTATTGCATGCGTGATCCATCAGTCCGATACGTTTGAAGAACATCTTGCCGATACTCTCGCCGCCGGTGCCAATCTCTGTGATCCGGATGCCGTAATGGGAATCGTGAAAAAAGGTCCGGAACGGATTCAATGGCTTATTGATATCGGTGCCCATTTTACTACCAGAGATGAACTGGGCGACCCCAATGAACAGCATAAAGGGGAATTCGACCTGGGACGGGAAGGCGGTCACAAAAAACGCCGTATCCTTCATGCCGGGGATGTGACCGGGGCGGAAGTGCAGCGGTCTCTGATTCAGGCTGTCCGGGCAAATCCGCAGATCAAAGTGTTTGAAAATCATATTGCCATCGACTTGATCTCCACCTGGCGTCTCGGTTTGATGGGGGACAACCGGTGTCTTGGTGCTTATGTGTTTGATGCTGAGAACAATTGCGTTGTGACATTTGCCTCCTATTCCACAACGATCGCCACCGGGGGCTGCGGTAAAGCCTATTTGTATACCAGTAATCCGGATGTGGCATGTGGTGCCGGGGTGGCTTTGGGATATCGTGCTTATGCCAAGATTGCCAATATGGAATTTTACCAGTTCCACCCGACGATTTTGTATCATCCGAAAGTGAAATCCTTCCTCATCAGCGAAGCATTGCGCGGAGAAGGTGGCGTCCTCAAGGTCATGAACGACAAAGGTGAATTGGAAGAATTCATGGATCAATATCACCCCATGAAGAGTCTTGCCCCCCGCGATGTTGTGGCGCGTGCCATTGATAATGAACTCAAACGGCGCGGTCAGACCAACGCCTGGCTGGATATGCGCCATCATGATGCCGATTTCCTCAAGATGAGATTCCCCAATATTTACGCAAAATGTCTGGAAGCCGGTGTGGATATGGCAGTTGACCCGATCCCCGTTGTCCCTGCCGCTCACTTCAGTTGCGGCGGCGTCAAAACCGATCTCAACGGCTATACCGGGATCAAAGGTTTGTATGCTGCGGGGGAAGCGGCATGTACCGGACTCCATGGCGCAAATCGACTGGCAAGCAACAGTTTGCTGGAAGCATTGGTCGTGCCGGATAATCTGGCAGCCCATATTGCGGAAAATCTGGAAGAATTGAAAGCGGAACGCCCCTCCATGCGTTTACCGTTGTGGACGAGCGGCGATGCTACATCGTCCGACGAGCAGGTTGTGATTTCCCATAACTGGGATGAGATCCGCCGTTTCATGTGGGACTATGTGGGAATTTGCCGTACAGACAAGCGTTTGGAACGTGCGATGACCCGTATTAAACTGATTCAGGCGGAAATCCATAAATATTATTGGGACTTCCATTTGACGAAAGATCTGATCGAATTGCGTAACATGGCAACGGTTGCGGAATTGATTATTGAATCTGCCATGAGCCGGAAAGAAAGTCGCGGATTGCATTACAATCTTAATTATCCGGAACGCAATCCGGCATTGGATGGTGTCGATACCATCTTGCAGAAACCGTATAATCCACAGATGAACTGAAACGTACTACGCAAATGACTCTGAAAAGTAAAATTGACCCCCGGATCACGGAAATTGTCGCGCGTTTGCAGAATGCCGGGTATGAAACTTATATCGTCGGCGGTGCTGTCCGGGATTTTCTTCTTGACCGCAATCCGAAAGATTATGACCTTTCCACGGCGGCGACCCCGGAACAGATACGCAGCGTGTTCCGCGATAAAAGAACGTTGATTATTGGCAGACGGTTCCGGCTCGTTCATCTGTTCCTCGGGGAAGATATTATTGAAATCAGTACATTCCGTAAACGGCCCAATGCCGAAGATCAGGCGGATCGCCCACCCCGTGCCGCCAATGCTCCCGAAAATATGATCTTTCAGGATAACGAATTCGGAACTTCGGAAGATGATGCGCACCGCCGGGATTTTACCTGCAATGCCCTCTTTTATGATCCCGTCAATAATAAAATCATGGATTTTACCGGATCCGGACAGGATGACATCAAGGCGGGGATCGTCCGCTGTATCGGGAATCCCGCATTGCGCTTTGAAGAAGACCCGGTACGTATTCTGCGTGCTTTGAAATTAGTTGGTCAGTACGGGTTTACATTGGAAAAAGAAACGGAGGAGGCGGTCCACTCGGTCATGCCGTTGATCGTCCATGTTTCCATTTCCCGTATGACATTGGAACTGGAAAAGATTTTGAAAAATCCTTATGGAGACCGGATCCTTGCCACATTCCGCAAATACGGCTTCCTCCAATATTTCCTCCCTGCCCTTGACCGCCGGTATGATACCGAACAGGGACAATATGCCATGGCGTTGCTGGCAAAACGCAATGAACGCCTCCGCGCCGGTTGTTACCGGGACAGTATGTCGTTGGCGATTTCTTTGCTGACCCTTCCGTTCTTTGAAAAATCTCCATCCGGCTCCGGTATTCAGGGTGGACTCTGGACGCCCCGCAGCGGAATCGAACCGTTGATTGCTGACTTGATCCGTGCTTTGTTCAAACCGTGGGCATTGACACGCCGTGCCTGTGCCGCCGCCGTCCGGAATTTTCTGCCCCAGGTCCGGTTGAAAGCCGGGGAACGTTTACCGCGCCGGGTACAGGCTGCCGGTTTTGCCACGGCGCGGGAAATGGCATTGATTCAGAACGAAGTCCAATGGCATATTGAAGACTTTGAAACGCGGGTCCCCCAGTCCTTCCGGATCGGGGGAAAACCCGGCAAACGCAAAAAAAAGAATCGGCATAACAAAGACCGCAGATACAATAATGGATCCACTGCGCCGTCCAATATGACGGAACAGCAAAGTGCTGATATTCCAGTGGATGCAACACCTCTTGGTTTTTGACGGATAAGTGACGGATATGATGAAAAACGGATTGGAACAACTGCATGACACCCTGAATGAGACGGAAATCTCCTGTTCCGTTCTCTTTCCGGATGACGAGTCATGCCCGTTCCCCGGACCGCAGCTGCTGAACCTGATCCGTCATTTGCAAAAAGAAAGTGACGATGCCGTTTTCATCTGGAATCAATTATATCGGGATATCCCTGCCAATAAAACATTTACTCAAGTGCTGGACCATGCCGTCCTTTCCATGCTTGCCCGTCGTTTTCCCAATGCTGCGCCGAAAACATTTCTGGGGGATACCAATGAATCTGACGGCGCATTTTACTACGCCCATGTTACCCGGCTGATCCGTCATTTGCAGACGCTTTTGCCGGATGCCGCTGTTCTGGTGGAAAAGGAACAGGGCGGTCTGCCCCGGCTGATTCCGTCTGCCAGACGTATGACGGCGAATGCTTCCATTTTTCTCCGTTTGGGCGCCGGTGCGATTGGATTGGAATTGCGGAAATTGACCGGGGAGCAGGATATTTTCAACAGTGCCAGGGTATTCCGTCACAAAGGCGGCGTGTTCCGTCCGTTGGTTTTGGATTCCATCCGGTCAGTGAATGATTTTTATGGTTATCACGATGCCCGGCAGACCTTTATTGAACATTTCAAGCAATTTGCGGAAGGGAAATCGAACCTGCCGCTTTTGATCAGCAGTCTGCCCGGATTGGGCAAGACGCAAATGACGATTGCCCATACCTTATATTATCCGGAATTGACCCTGATTCTGCCGGATGCTGAAGACATCTCCACAGGCTTGGAAGCGTTGCTTCATTCTCTGGAACCGCATAAGGACAAACGTTTTGTATTATTCTTTGATGATATTGACGCGTCTGCTACGGATTGGTATTCCTTCCGTGCCAATGTGGGTGGTGCCTTCAATCTGCCGGAACATGTGACGATCGTCATTTCCTCCAATCAGCGTTTTCCGGCAAACATATCCAGTCGCGGTCGCGGTTTTGTGTTCCCGATTTTTGATGAGATCCGTTGTCAGGAAATGATTGCGGATTGCCTGATGTCTAAAGGGATGAAAGAGCCATCCCGGGATCTGGTTTCTGTCATAGCGTCCGACTATGTGGAAGAATTCGGGCAGAAAATGTTTGAAGAATTAAGCCCACGGACCTTGGTACGGTATCTGCAAAGTTATAATTCCGACGCTTCCAAACGGCGGAAAATGCTGGAAAATTCCAGAAATGAATTGATTACCGAACCGGATGCCCAGGTTTTTTATGATGAAAATGTGAAACTTATGCGTTCGATCTATGGAGATTCCATCCTGGAAGAACTGCGTCAAAAGGAGTACAATGGCGGATTTTCCTGATTTGATCCTGAATGGTTTGCCCATTCAGTTTGATGATGAACATTTTATGCGTGCAGCTCTGCGTTGCGCTGAAAAAGCAATGGCGGCGGGGGAAGTCCCCGTGGGGGCGGTTGCGGTCCGGAACGGCGAGATCATTGCCCGTGCCTGGAATCAGGTGGAAATGCTCAAAGATGCCACCGCTCATGCCGAAGTGCTGTTGATCAGTTCCCTTTCTTCCGTAATCGGTGACTGGCGGCTGGAAGATGTGGATATTTATGTCACAAAAGAACCTTGTGCCATGTGTGCCGGGGCTATGGTCAATTCCAGAGTGCGCCGGGTGATTTTCGGGATGGCAGACCCCCGGTCCGGTTGTGCCGGTTCGGCGTTGGATGTGACCGGATTTTCCGGGATGCTTCATCAGGTGGAAGTGAAACGGGGTATTCTGGAATGTGAATGTTCCTCTATCATGAAAGAATTTTTCCGTTCTGTCCGGAAAAAGGAGAAATGATCATGCTGCAAAATGGAGCTGTTGTTATTTACCATTCTGCCCCGGCAAAAATCGTTTCTTTTTCCAATGGCAAGATTTCATTGGAAGTGCGCCCCGGCGATTCTAAAAATGTGCGGGAAAAAGATATTGATTTTGTATTGCATAGCGGTCCGGCGCAATTGCCCCTGCCGGAAGTTCCCGTTCCCGATCTCAAGGAAAATCTGGAATTGCTGCAAGGGGAAGAACTTTCTTTTTCCGACTTTACTGATTTGATTTTCGGTGCTTATACGCCTGCCAATGCCTATGCCGCATGGAAATTGTTGAAGGATGGGACTTATTTCCGTTTTGAAGGAGAATCGGTTACGCCGCGGACATTGGAAGAAATCGCCGCCGCAGAGGAAGTTCTCCGGCAGAAAAACGAAGCAAAAGAACGTCATGCCGCTTTGGTCGAACGTTTAAAAAAAGGAACCGTGCTGCCGGAAGATATTCCTTATCTTGGCGAAATCGAACAAGTGGCATTCGGTATCAATTCTGCCAGCCGCCTGATGAAAGAACTGGGGATCGAAGCCGTCCCCGAAAAAGCCCATATGCTGCTTCTTAAATGGAATGTATGGGATATTACCCGGAATCCGTTCCCTGCCCGTGCCGGGGTGGAAATGGATGATCCCGCATTGGCTTTGCCGGAGGATCGTATTTATCCTCACGAAGATGTGAAAGATTTGACCGATCTTCCCGCGTATGCCATTGACGATGTATCCAGTCATGATCCCGATGATGCCATCAGTTATCGGGATGGTATGTTATATGTTCATATTGCGGACCCGGCATCGGTGATTGCTTTTGATTCGGAAGTGGATCAGATTGCGCGGAGCCGTGGGGAAAATCTGTATATTCCGGAAAAAGTCATTCACATGCTGCCGTTGGAAGCGACGGACCGGTTCGGTCTGGGGCTGAATGACCGTTCCCGCGCGTTGACATTTGAGATTCGTTTTGATGAAAATAATATGCCGGAGTTGATCGCATTTTATCCGTCTCTTCTTGCGGTGGAACGCCGGACGTATGAAAATGCTTCCGATATTCTGGATTCTCCCGATTGGCAAATCTTGCAAAAACAACTTTCTGCATTCAAAGATGTAAGAAAAAATAATAATGCCGTGTTTATCCGTCTGCCGGAAGTGAATATTTCCGTGGATGAGGGCGGCACGATTCATTTTTCACCCTGTCCGGTCACGCCGGAACGGGAATTTGTGGCAAACTGTATGCTTGCCGCCGGTGCCGCAGTTGCCAAATGGGCGGAAAAAATGGAAATCCCCATGCCGTTTGTGCGGCAGGAACCCCCGGATACTACTCCGGTTCCCGAAGAAGAAGCAACTCTGTGCAGCATGTTTGCGCTGCGGAAAAGTTGTCATCCAGGGACAACAGACACGCTCCCCGGACTTCATGCCGGATTGGGCTTGGAACCGTATACCCGCGTGACCAGTCCGTTGCGCCGTTATGCGGATTTGCTTGCTCATATGCAGTTGCGCCGTTATCTTGCTGGAGAAGAGTTGCTTACTTCGGATGAATTGACTTTGGCATTAAAGGAATCGGAAGCGGCAGGTGCAGTCCGGCGTAGATTGGAACGGCTTGTGAATGAATATTGGACCTTGATTCATTTCGGGCGTATGAATAATGAATTTTCCACGGAAGCGATTCTGGTATGGCGTCAGGATGACCGTGCGGTATTTTTGTTACCGGAATTTGCATACGAATACAAATCCCGGTTCCGTGGCGGCAATCTTGGCGATCATTACGAAGCCAATATCCTCTCCAGTGATCCGGCGCGTTTTATGCTGCGCTTGAAACTGAAGAGTTTGACCTCGGCGGACGAAGAAGCCATCGAAGACGAAAGTGTTGCGGAAGAACCGGAATCCGCAACGGAAGAATCTGCGTCTGCACAGTAACCCGTTTTTATTTTGTACGGAAATCCATACAGAGCGGAACTTCAAATTCTCCGTCTTTTTTGCCCAGTGCATGTTGAATATCAAAATACAGTGTGGTCAGGAAGGATTCCCCTTCACGCACATCGGTGATATCCAGCGGACCGTTTGCCATCAATACATCCAGGGCTTCCTGTGCTTTGCCCGTATGGAATAATGCGGCTGCATAATGGGCACGGATATTCGGGCGGGTACGATCCCGGTCACTGATTTTTCCGTATAACGCAAGTGCTTTGCTGTATTGCGTGTGAATGATCAGCAGTTTGAATGTTTCTTTGATGAGATAGGCATCGGCATCCGGAGTCAATGCTGCTTCCATCATGCAATCGAGAGCCGTTTCTGTATTTCCGCCTGTACGCAAAAGAATGTTGGCATATGCATGAAGTGTCCAGGCATTCCGTTTCATCTGCAACGCCTGTTGTGCAGCAGTTTCTGCCCGTTCCCAATCTTTCTGACGGAAATAATACAACGCCGAATGATATTGTTTTTTCCAACCGTCATGTGCCTGTTTCACCACTTGGAACCAGTCGGGATCCACCTGGAAGGAACAGGGCGGTTCTTCATCAAAACGTTGTGTATGCAGCAAATCCACCCATTCTTTTTCGATGGGACTTGTGGAACCGAAATCCAGTTGCGGCGCAAGTTTTTTTCCGGCACGCAATTCTTCCAGCGCACCGAAACCGCTGCCGGTAAATTTCAGTTCTCCTTTCTGCAATGCAATTGACGTTTTTGTGACGGCAAGGAGTTGTTCCATTTCCGGTTCAGGGAGTACCCGGTCCGTCCAGGCAGTTACTGTTTCCATGGCATGTTCCCAGGAACCGAAAATATCATTTGGTTCTGCCTGAATACTGCCATACGCTTCCAGCCATTCCCATGCAGTTTCCGGCGGCATGGGCAAACATTCCTGCTGCGATTTTGCCAATCCTGCCTGCAATTCCAGATATTCACAAACGCCGGGCCCCAGGAGTTTCCGCTGCCAGTTATCACCGCCTCTGTTTTTGCCCCAGACAAAGAGTTTACGTCCCTGAAGACGTTTTGTGGAAAGATGAATGAACCCGGTTCCATCCGTATTGAACAGGGATTCATATTTCCGTGTCCCTTCCGGAATATCATAAAAATGATCCCGCACGATTTTGAAATTTTCCGGATATGTCTGATCGAATCCTTCGCCATCCGGCATGGGAATCTTTGTGATAAAATGAGAGCCGCCGTCATACATATTCAAATACGTTTCTTTGGCAGGAACTACAACGCGGCAGCCCGGCGTCATATCCGCTGCAATATTGCTCCACCAGTACATGGGAATAACATCGGTTGACGGATTGTAAATTCGCACGCGGGAGAACAGAAACGGCTTATCTTCCAGCATAAAGAAATCCATTTGGAACGGCACTTTCCGGTCTCTGGAATAATCATAAAAACGCAATACCGGACCATATTTTTCAGTTTGGATTTCTGCGGCAAAACGGGGAGCACAGGTATTGGCATCATGACCTCTGCGACCACAATTGAATTCCACGCCGCCGGCAAACCAGGCATTGCGGATGGCAAGATTCCGCGGGAGAAATTCCGTATTGTTGGTCAACAGTTCCCGTTTCTGCACTTTATCATAAAGACACCAGAGACGGCCGCCCAATTCCGGGATGAATTCCGCACGGAGAAAAGCATTTTCCAATACTGCACAATCAAATTCCATTGTCTGCTTTTCATTCAGGTCGTAATCATCCTGCATCGTATAGGGCAGAGAGTCACTGAACATTCCGTAATTGACAAATAATCCGTCATCTTCCCTCAGTCGGGAAGCAATCGTGGATTTGATGGGGTCGCGCAACGCAGGAAAACGACTGTCCGCTCCCACTGGAATACCCGGCATGGACTTCTTGCAAAAAGTCAAAACTGTTTTCATTTTATCATTCCTTCCCGGTTGATGGCATCCTGTTCTGCCCACTGATATTTTTTACGATCTTCCGCCGTAAGTTTACGGATCACCCGTGCCGGATTACCGGCAACAAGAGTATCGGCAGGAACATCCCGTATGACAACGGATCCGGCTGCTACAACGGCATTATCCCCGATCGTCACTCCGCCGATGATCGTGACAGAACCGCCGATCCATACGTTATTGCCGACGGTGACGGGGAACGCATATTCCCATCCGTCGATCCGATCTTGCATATCCAACGGATGACCTGCCGCCAGGATCGAGACATTGGGCGCGATCCACACATTGTCGCCGAAACGGCAGTAATTGCCATCCAGCACAATAAAATTGTAATTTGCAAAGAAGTTTTCGCCCACTTCGATACGGAATCCGTAATCGCATTTGAAGGGCGGCAGAATATTGCATTTTTCCCCGATCTTACCGAAAATCCCGGCAAGAAAATCCCGCCGTTCCTGTACTTGCGACGGACGGAGCTGATTGTATTCGCAAATCGCATCCTGGATTTTGAAGCGGTAAGCCGCCATTTCTGTGGTTCTGTTCGGATTGTAAAGAAGTCCCGCTTCGGCTTTTTCCTGTTCGGTCATACCGCCGGGAACGGGTTTGCAAAGAACTGGTTTGTCTTTCATTGTACTGTCCGTTATTAAATGATTTTGTTCTGTAAATCAGATTATTAAAAACTAATATAGCATTATTTTTTAACATTACAAATCGGTTTGAAACTGCAGTGTCATATTATTATAATACAGCACAGGGAGATTTCCGATTTATTTTCATGACAGTCCGGAAATTTACCCGATTTGCAGTCTGCTCCGTAAAATCGGTGATCAGAAATCCAATAAGTTGGCAACCCCATAACCTGCCGGATAACGTTAAAATTGTACCATTATCCGTTTAAAAAGAGAGATATCTGCGAAAAAAATTTGCATTTTTAAAAAAAGGTGCTATATTAAAGGAATTTGAGAAAAAAATTCAGAGCCTTGATCCGGAAACGGGTCCGATTTTTCTTCTTCTGAAGAGAGGCCATAAGGTTCATCAGAATACACCATGTCCGGCGTAGAAACAAGAGCGGACAAGTAAGGTGAATGTATTCTGTCATTATGGTATTTTGAAGGGAAGAGGGAAATAAGGGAACGGAATCCGGTCTGCGTTTTGAGTTTTTGAAAGAGTTTAACTAAGCAACCGGAGATCAGTCAGTTATGGAAGGGAATGCCCGAGACATCAGACTTTACAGCGGAACATCGAATCGTCCGCTGGCAGAATCAATTGCACGTTTTCTTGGTCAGGAGCTTGGCCATGTGAATGTGGAACGATTCCCTGACGGGGAAGTATTTGCCCAGTACAAGGACAATCTGCGTAATGCGGATGCGTTCATCATTCAATCCACATGCAATCCGACGAATGAAAATTTGATGGAATTGCTTGTTATGCTGGATGCGGCAAGACGTGCTTCTGCAGCGCGTATTACAGCTGTTATCCCGTATTTCGGGTATGCCCGTCAGGACCGCAAAGACCGTCCGCGCGTACCGATTACAGCAAAACTTGTTGCAAACCTGCTGACAACAGCCGGTGCAAATCGTATTTTGACATTGGACCTGCACTCCCAGCAGATCCAGGGATTCTTTGATATTCCGGTGGATCACCTGTATGGTACACCGGTGATGATTCCGTATCTGCGTACAAAGATCGATCAGAATGCGGTGATTGTTTCTCCGGACTCCGGCAGTGTGAAACGCGCTGCAAGTCTTGCAGACCGTATGGGTTGCGGATTTGCTGTTGTGGCAAAACGCCGTGTTGATGCAACAACAGTTGCATCTTCTCACCTGGTTGGTGATGTAAAAGGCAGAGTTTGCGTGATCACTGACGATATGACCAGCACCGCCGGTACTCTCTGTGCCGCAGCTGAATTGCTGAAAAAAGAAGGTGCTGCCAAGATTTATGCAACCGTAACGCACTTTTTGACAAATGAAAAAGCCTTCACCAAATTGGCAGATGGCGACATTGAAGAATTGATCACAACGAACTCGATTCCGAATCCGATCAATCACGCAAAAGTACATACGATTGATATTGCTCCGTTGCTGGCGAAAGCGATCCGCCGTATCCATGACGGCGAAAGTGTTTCCACACTGTTCGATCCGGCACAGCATGATATTTTCAATTAATAATAATCGGTTCATTTTCAACATAACAAGAAGGTAGAAAAATGGCAAAAACGAAACATGTGTTAAACGTGAAACTTCGTTCCGAAGGCGGAAGTGCCAATGCACGCCGTCTCCGTCGCGAAGGTCTGATCCCGGCTGTGATTTACGGCTGCGGAACAGAAAGCAAAAGCGTGTCTGTCTGCGCTCAGGAATGGGAAATGCTTTCCCGCGGCGAACTGAACATGCTGACTCTCAAATTGGAAGATGGAACTGAAACTCTGGCTCTTCTGAAAGAAGTTCAGACCAATTTCATCACTCTCCAGACCAGCCATATCGACTTTATGGCAGTCAATCCGAATGAAAAGATCCAGGCGAAAGTAGCGATCCATGCGGGTCATGCTGCACCTGCCGGCGAAATGTTCGGCGGTATTCTGGATCAGATGATCCACGAAGTGGAAGTGGAATGTCTCCCCGCCGACCTGCCGGAAAGCATCGAAGTCGATGTCAGCGGCTTGAATGTTGGCGATGTTCTCCATCTCGAAGCGATCAAAGCACCTGCCGGTGTGAAGATCCTCGGTCATGCAGACCAGGTGATTTTTGCAGAAGTTGACCCGAACGCATCCGCTGATGCTGCTGCTCCGGCTGACGGCGCAACAGAACCGGAAATCGTCGGTGCCAAAGAAAAGGCAGAAAAAGCTGCTGCGAAAGAATAAGCAGGATTGCGGTTTACCCGCAAGGAGAATAAACAATGGCACAGCAGACAACGCAAGGGATCCGATTGATTGTCGGACTTGGCAATCCCGGGAAAGAATATGCCGGAACGCGGCATAATGTGGGATTTGCGGTTGTGGAACGTCTGTTGGGCAAACTGCCGAAAAGTTTTGAACGCTTCCATGGGTATACATCCTATTATTGGAGTGGAAATTATGCAGGCAGTAAATTGTTTGTTCAGATGCCTCAAACGTATATGAACCTCAGTGGGGAAGCAGTGATGCCGCTGGCGAAAGCCAATGGGATCACGCCGGAAGAAATTCTGGTGATCTATGATGACATGGATCTTCCTCTGGGGAAACTCCGGATCCGCAACAATGGCGGACCGGGCGGACATAACGGGATGAAATCGATCATTGCGGCATTGAATACGGAAAAATTTGCCCGTATGCGCATTGGAATCGGCCGTGGAGCCACCGGTGCGGGAATGGCAGATTATGTATTATCCGCTATGACACCGGAGGAACAGACGGTATTTGACCGTACCGCAGATGGCGCATCGGATGCTGTGATTTTAGCATTGCGCCGTGGGCTTGGTATGGCGGCAAACCGTTACAACGGTGAAGATTTCGGGGTATCGGAAGAAGAAAAAACAGAAAAACAAGTTCATACAAAGATAACAATACAACACCTGGAGGTGCAGGCTTGAAAAAGTATGAAGCAATATTCATTCTCGATATGAGAAAAGTCGAGGATGACGGAAAGGCCTTCTCTGAAGAATTTGCTAAAATGATTCAGAATTGGGGCGGAGTCGTTAATGAAACAAATCTCATGGGCCGCAAACAGTTTGCCCGCGAAATCAAAAAACGCAAAGCTGGCGTTTATGTCAATTTCGTGTTTGAATTGGATGCCGAAAAAGAAACACAGATCCGTGAACAGTTCCGTTTGGATGAACGCGTCCTGCGCATCATGATCATCCTGTTCGATCGTCCGGATAATGTGCGTTCTACCCTTGCAGCGATTGACGTTGCTGAGTAACGGAACCTTTTTTAAGGAAAGGAGCGGTTTTTCATGGCATCATTAAATAAAGTTCTTCTGATGGGTAATCTGACACGGGAACCGGAACTGCGTTATACCTCCGGAAACAGCGTTGCTGTCTGTGAATTCGGCATTGCGATCAACCGTCATTTCACCCAAACGGATGGCCAGACGAAAGAGGACACATGTTTTGTGGACATTATTGTCTGGGGCAAACAGGGGGAAAGCTGTCAGAAATATCTGAAGAAGGGCTCAAATGTGTTCATTGAAGGCCGTCTTGTCTATGAAACATGGGCGGAACGGGATACGCAGAAACGCCGTTCAAGATTGCGTGTTACTGCGGAACGGGTCCAATTTCTTACAGCCCGTGCGGATGGAATTTCCGCCGGTGAGCCGATGGGAATGGAGGAAGATCCGATGCAGGGCGGTTACGCCGCACCCCGTCAGCCGATGCAATATGGTGGTATGCAGCAGCAGCCGATGATGCAGCGTCAACCGATGCAGCAGCGTCAGCCGTATGCACGCCAGCAGTATGATGCACCTCCTCCGCAGCAGCAGGTATACCGGAGTAATAACAACATGATGCAGCAGCAGCCGATGCCGCCGCCGCAATCCATGCCGGAACCTGAAATGCCGGAAGAAGATCCGCTTGAAAACGTAGACGATATTCCTTTTTGAAAAACAAAACAAACCTTACAGATAAGGAGAAAAGATAACAATGGCAATGCAGGGAAACAATCGTAAACGGCGCATGAAACGCCGTGCCGCGAAACCGAAAATTTGCAGACTTTGTGAAAACAAAGTAAATTATGTTGATTTCAAAGACGCAGAAATGCTGAAGAAATTCCAGACTGAAAAAGGCCGGATTCTTCCCCGTCGCATTACTGGTACCTGTTTGAACCACCAGAAGATGCTGGCAATCGCTGTCAAACGCGCCAGAATCGTAAGTTTGGTTCTCTGACGTCCGGAATCATTTTTCCGGTCATTAACAACGAACATCAATCAAGGAAGGAAAGGCTTTATCATGGCCTCTACAAAACTGATTCTTTTGCAGGACGTGGAAGATCTCGGACTTGCCGGTGAAGAAGTCAATGTGGCTCCCGGTTATGCACGGAATTATCTGATTCCCCGTGGTCTTGCCAGTGTAGCTTCTACTGCGGCTCTCCGCCAGCTCGCTGCCCACAAAGAAAAAATCGAAGCAAAACGCAAAGCCGATACAGAAGCAGCTCATGCACTCGTTGCAAAAATCCAGGCTGCTGAAATCAAAATCGCTATGCAGGCATCTGACGATAATCACCTCTTCGGTTCTGTTACCGAACGTATCATTGCTGAAACTCTCGCAGCAATGGGTATTAAAGTCGATGTACACAAAATCCACATGGAATCCCAGATCCGTATGCTCGGCGAATTCAATGTGGAAATCCGTATCCTCCGGGATATCACAGCAACGGCAAAAATCAACGTTGTCCGTGCTTAATCTGATCCCCCATGAACGGATACAGCGGCGAATATAATCGTTCACCGGTCACTGCCTCCAATGGCAGTGAACCGGGTAAAGCACCCGCCTCCCGGTCTTCCAGTGTCCCTGATTTTGCGGACATCAAAACCGAGCAGGCGGTGCTTGCTGCTATACTTTCGGAACCATCCAGTCTTAATACCGTAGTCTCCATTCTCGGTGGTATTTCGGATCCCGATGGTGCCAATAAAAAGGTGAAATCTGCCCCCGGTGACGGGCAGAACAGTTATTTTCAGCGTGCATCCCGCATGTTGTTCCGGGATCCGAAGCACGCCATGATTTATGAAGCAATTCTGGAATTGCAGGCAAAACAGAACAGCGTGGATGCTCTTTCCCTCAGTGAACATTTGCAGCGGATGGGCAGATTGGAAATGATCGGCGGGTTGAATACCTTGCTGGAATTACAGGATACCGTTGCTTCTGTTGCAAATCTGGAAGCCTGGTGTGAGATTCTCCGGGATTATGCCATGTTGCGTGAAATGCTCCGTGCATGCCGCAATGCAGAAGAAATGTGCCGGAATCCTGCCGGCGATGTAAAAACGCTCCTGGATGAAGTGGAGCAGAGTCTTTATCAAGTCCGTAACAGTTTCCAGAAATCAGAGTTGAAAGATATTCGTACTTTGATGAAAGAAACTTTTGAATTTTTTATGCGTTTGTGCAACAAAGAGATCGAACCCGGTATCCCCACTGGTTTCCCGGATTTGGATAGCCTGATCGGCGGCGGACTGAAAAAGCAGGAAATGTTTGTATTGGCGGCGCGTCCCTCTATCGGTAAAACTGCGCTTGCCTTGAATATTGTACGGAATATTGCCATGAAAGAAGTGCCGGGTCAACCCCGGAAACGGGTGATGTTCTTCAGTTTGGAAATGAGTGCGGAACAGGTGGCACAGCGTATGCTTTCCACGGAATCCGGTGTCCCTCTTTCTTCCATCATGGATGGTTCGTTCAACTCTCACAGTGAAGTCGGCAAATTGACTGCTGCGGTGAGTGTTCTTTCCAAAACCAAACTGGTGATCGACCCGACCGACGGTATTTCCATTTATGAATTGCGTGCGAAAGCGCGGAAAGAAAAAGATCAGAATGGTCTTGACCTGATCGTGATTGACTATTTGCAGTTGATGAAAGCCTCCGATGCGGCGAAAGATGGCCGTCAGGCGGAAGTTGCTGCGATTTCCGGCGGTTTGAAAAAATTGGCAAAAGACTTGGATGTTCCGGTACTTGTGCTTGCTCAGTTGAACCGTGAAACGGAAAAAGGACAGGGGAAGAATGCCCGTCCGAAATTGAGTAACTTGCGTGAATCCGGGGCTATCGAACAGGACGCGGACGTGGTGGTGTTCCTCCATCGTGACCGTGACGAAGCGAAAGAAAAAGCGAATCCGGAACAGAATAAAGGTCCGATCAAAGCGGAATTGATTGTAGAAAAGAACCGTAACGGTAAGACCGGGATCTCGGAAATGGAATTTGTGCCGAGTCTTATGGTATTCCGCCCGTTGCTTCACACATATCCTAAATCTTTTGTACCTGGTCAGGAAGGCGGAGCTGCGCCCGAAGCCGGTAAGGGGTGATCCTAATGAAAAAACTCTTTCTGTTTTTTGTCGTATGTTTTGTATTTCTGCTCGATTTTGCAGCGCAGGAAGTCGGTAAAGTGGATTTCCGCCAGGATGGCAAGTTTCAATTCCCTGTTGCCGTTCTCCGTGATAACGTCCAGACAAAACAGGGTTTGATGTTTTCCGAACGGATCCTTAATGATGATGTACGCCGTCTTTATGCACTGGGCGTATTTGCCGATGTGGTTACGGTGGTGGAAACATTACCTGACGGCAGAAAAGCGGTGACATTCCGTGTTTCCGCAAAGCCGGTAGTGACCGCTGTTTTTTTTGAAGGGAACAAGAAATATTCCGAGAAAAAACTCCGTGAGTTTGTCAAAATTTACCCGGGTGTTCCGCTGAACGAAAAACTGTTGAGTGAATCGGCATCTGCCCTGCGTAAATTTTATGATGATGAAGGGTTGAAAGATGCTAAAATCTTTCCGCAGCAGTCCGCAGATGGAAACGGGATCAAAATTGTGTTCCGCATTGTGGAAAATCTGCGCCGCAGAGTTCATTCTGTTCAATTTACCGGGATCAAAGCCTATGAGGCGGATGAATTGTGTGATGGATTGGAAACGCGTCATACTTATTTGAGCGCAGATTGGCTTTCCTGGCTTCCTGTTGTAAAAGGTATCGGCCTTGTTGATACAAAGGCGGTGGAACGGGATAAAATGCGTTTGCGCGAATTGTATTGGCGGAAAGGTTATCTTGACTTCAAGATCAAAAGAATCCAGTACAAAATGGTGGAAAATGATCCGGAACAAATCGATATTATTTTTGATGTGGAAGAAGGAAAACCGTATTTTGTCGGTTCCATTTTTATCCGCGGCAACAACCGTTTTCCGGAATCCGAATTGCGTGAACTGCTGATTTTGAAAAAAGACAATGTTTACAGCAGCGTAAAAGACGATGCGTTCATGAAAGCATTGGAAGAAAAATATCTGCCCCTCGGTTATGCTGATTTCTCGGTCAGAGTGCGTAAAATCCCCAATTATGAAACGCATACCGTGGATTTGGAATATACGTTGAACGAAGGCGCACCTTATACCATCGGAGAAGTTTACATTTCCGGCAACAAATGGACAAAAGATCATGTGATCCGCCGTGAACTCCTGTTTTATCCGGATGATCCGGTGGATAAAAATCTGATTGATATCAGCCGCGACCGTCTGCTGGGCATGGGGTATTTTGAACCGGTTTCCGATACCAATAAAGGTGTGGATATTGTGACTGCCAACTCTCCGGATAAACCGGGCAAAAAAGATGTATTCATCAATGTCAAAGAACGGCGTTTTATTGACGGCAAAATCGGTGCCGGCTGGAGTGACAGCGACAGTTTTGCCGGTATGTTGGAACTGACCCATACCAATGTGGATATTCTTGATCCGAAAAACTGGTTTACCGGCGGTGGACAGCGTGTCCGGCTGATGGGACTTGCCGGGGTGGAGCATATGGGTTTTGAAGCCGATTTTACAGAACCGTGGCTGTTCGGGATCCCGTTGCGTCTGGATATTTCCGGCTATTGGCGCACGGTGACATATGATGATTGGGATGAACGGCGTATCGGGTTCAGTGTAACCTTGACAAAACGTATTTTTGACGATTTTACAACCTTATCCGGCGGTTATCTGTTTGAACATGTCAAAGTGGATGAAATGTCCAACGGCATGTCGAAAAAATTCACAAAATGGGTCGGCGGCGATCTTGTCGGGCGTGTTTTCCTGACCCTGGAACGGGATACCCGCAACAGTGTGTTCAACCCGACGGATGGATATTATGTCAGTGCGTTCGGCTCTGTGACAACGCAGGGACTTGGAGCTTCTCACAATTATTACAAGTTTGAGTTGAAAGGAATCAATTATCTTTCCTTCTTCAATAATTGGTTTGTTCTTTCCACCGGCTTCAAAGTCGGCAGTACGGGAACATTCCGCAGTGATGAAGATGTCCCGCTTTACGACCGTTATTTCCTGGGCGGCGGTGATTCCGTCCGTGGTTTCCCGTACCGTTCCATCGGCCCGCAGGATTATAACGAAGACAATTACGGCGGACAGTTTATGTACCTGCTTACAGCGGAATTGTCCCATCCCATCTGGAATGATACGATCCGCGGCGGATTCTTTGTGGATGTGGGTTCTGCCACATCCGGCACGATTGGCCCGATCGACAAACCGAACATCGGTATCGGTTATGGCTTGCGGATCAAATTGCCGAGCGTGAATGTTCCTGTCCGTCTTGATTTGGCATACCCGCTGCATTCTGAAGTGGAAGGGATGAAAAAGCGTCTCCGTTTCCATTTCAATATGGGTTTCTCTTTCCTCTAAATAAAACAAATTTTTTACTCTTTTTTCCTTGCATTTTTTCCGGAGATATGCTACATTGTATCCCGTGTTAAAGGAAAGGAGAATAAATCATGAAAATCAAAACGCTTTTGTATCCTCATGTCTTGATTGCGGGATCAGTGCTGCTTCTTACCGGGTGTGAAATTCATCATCATCACAGAACGCCGCCGCCGACACGGGTTTATCATGTGCCGCCGCCGCCACCTCCGCAACGAACGGTTGTGATCCATCGGGCACCGCCTCCGCCGCCTCCGCCGCGGAAAGTCGTAGTGATCCGTCAGGCACCGCCACCTCCGCCGCGGAAGGTTGTAGTGATCCGCCAGACACCGCCTCCTCCTCCGCGTGTTCACCATAAGTCACCGCCTCCGCGGAAAGCTCCTGTCAAAGTGGTTGCTCCCCGGAAGAATAACCACTACCAAGCACCGGTGAAACGCCAGTCAGGCCCTCCGCCGGTCCGAGGCAGCAATCATAGACCTGGCGGTCAACCACCGTACAGATGATTCCGGAATGGAAAAAAGACCTGTAAGAAGGTCTTTTTTTTTGTATCAGAGGGGGGAAAATATGGAAAATATTTGAAATAATTAATAAATACGCATACGCACGCGCTTGCGTATGCGCGAAAGAGGGTGTATATTACCTTGAGAAATTAACTTTGAAAATAACCCCAATCATAAGGAAGAAAAAACATCATGTCAGACGAGATTCAGAAACACGATGTAACAGTGAACATTGAAGACATCATGCACACTGCGTATCTTCAGTATTCACTGAGTGTGAACGTCGGCCGTGCTATCCCGGACGTTCGTGACGGATTGAAGCCCTGTAACCGGCGCGTTCTTTTTGCTATGCGCCAGATGGGTTTGACAAAATCCCATTCCACCGTAAAATGTGCAAAAGTTGTCGGGGAAGTGCTTGGTAATTATCACCCCCATGGTGACTCCTCTGTATACGATACTCTGGTCCGTATGGCGCAGGACTTTTCCATGCGTCTGCCGTTGATTGAAGGTCAGGGTAACTTCGGGAGTATCGACGGTGACCCGCCGGCTGCTTACCGTTATACCGAGTGCCGTATGGAACGTATCACGGAAGAATTGCTTGCGGATATTGATAAAGATACCGTTCACATGATTCCGACCTTCGACGAACAGACCATGGAACCGGAAGTTCTGCCTGCGAAATTCCCGAACCTTCTGGTAAACGGTTCTGTCGGTATCGGTGTCGGTATGGCAACCAATATTCCCACTCACAACCTGGGCGAAGTCATTGATGCCACTGTACACCTGATGGATAATCCTACTGCCACACCCCGTGATCTGATGCAGTTCATGCCGGGTCCCGACTTCCCCACAGGCGCAATCATTTGCGGTTTGGATGAAATCCGCAGTCTGTATGAAACAGGACATGGTGTTCTGAAATTGCGTGCGAAATGCGAAATTGTGGAAAATGACGGCAAAGAACAGATCATTGTCCGCGAGATTCCCTACGCATTGAATAAAGAATTGCTGGTGAAAAAGATTGCTGATGTTGTGAATGAAAAGATCATCACCGGTATTTCCAATCTCCGTGACGAATCCAACAAAAAGGGGATCAAGATCGTGATCGATATCAAACGCGGTGCGATGGCAAGCGTGGTATTGAATCAGCTGTATTCCCATACACAATTGGAATCCGTGATCGGGTTCAACATGCTGGTGGTTGACCACAACCGTCCCCGTGTGATGAATCTGGTTCAGGTTCTTCAGGCATATCTGGATCATCGTTTTGATGTTGTGACCCGCCGTGCGCAGTATGAATTGAAGAAAGCGGAAGCCAAAGCCCACATTTTGGAAGGCTTGCTGACCGCCGTCCGTAATATTGATGAAGTGGTGCGTATCATCCGTGAATCCCGCACGCGCGAATTGGCAGCGGAAGCCTTGATTGCCCGTTTCAACTTCACAAAGATTCAGGTCAATGCTATTCTGGATATGCGTCTGCATCAGTTGACCGGTCTTGCAATCGAAGACCTGGAAAAAGAATACAACGAAATCATGGCGCAGATCAATTATCTGAAAGAATTGCTGGCAAGCCGTGAAAAACGGATGAATCTGATCAAGGAAGAATTGCTGGCAGTCAAAGAACGTTTTGCAGACCGCCGCCGTACCGAAATCACCTATGCGGAAGGCGATTTGAACTATGCGGACCTGATTCCGCGTCATGCTTGTGTGATCACCGTTTCCGATACCGGATATATCAAACGTGTTCCCGCAGATACTTACAAAACACAGCATCGCGGCGGTACCGGCATCATCGGTATGGAAACGAAAGACGAAGACCATGTTGCACACCTGTTCAATGCGGACAGTCACGACATTATCTTCTTCATCACGAACCGCGGTTTCATGTACTGGCTGAATGTTTATGATATTCCGGAAGGGGCACGTACCGGCAAAGGGAAAGCCATTATCAACCTGATCAAGATCGAAGCCGGGGAACAGATTTGTGCCATGCTGACCTTGAATAAAGCAATGTTTGACATGCCCGGACACTCCATTGTTATGGCGACCCGTATGGGTGTGATCAAGAAAACGGCGTTGTCTGAATTCCGTAACTTGCGTAAAGTCGGTCTGCGTGCATTGATCATTGAAGAAGGTGACGATTTGATCGGCGCCGGAATTGCCGATGGCAACAGTGAAATCATTCTGGCTTCGGAAAAAGGTATGGCTTGCCGCTTCCCGGAAACCAACGTCCGTACCATGGGCAGAGCTGCACGCGGTGTTACCGGTATCAAATTCAAATTGGCGGATGACTGTGTTGTCAGTATGGAAATCGTTCCGTCTGCAGTCCCGTTGATGGATGAAGTGGAAATCCCGGAAGGGGAAGAAGATACTTCCGTTAATGACGAAAATGTACCCGAAGTGGAAGAAGCCGATGATACTGCCGTTGATGCCGAAGGTGCTGCTGCCGATGATGGAGAAGATTTGGTGGATGATGGCCGCCCGCAATTGCTGGTCGTGACCAGCGGCGGTATGGGAAAACGCAGTTTCGTGGAATCTTACCGTTTGACAAAACGCGGAGCCAAAGGGGTGAAAAACGTCAATTTGGCATCGGATGAAACCGTTGTTGCTGCCATCCGTGTTTCTCATGGAGATGAAATCCTGATGACCACGGAACGCGGGCAGGTGGTCCGTACCCGTGTGGATGAAATCCGCCTTGTCGGCCGTAATTCCAAGGGTGTCCGCATTATGAATCTGCGGAAAGGCGACCGTATTACCAGCGTTTCCCGTCTTGTGGAAGTGGAAGCACAGGAAGCCAAAGATATCACAAGTGAACAGCTTGTAGCGACTGCCGGTACCGGTAATGACCCCGAATACAAAGGGGAAGATTATGAAATGCCGGAAAATACGGAAGAAACTGCACCCGCCGGAAATGACGGGGAAAATGGTGAAGCACCTGCGGGAGAATAAATGAAATTTCTTGCGGCACATGGTGTGGAATTCTGCTGTGACAGCCGGAAGGGTCCCGGAATTGCCGGGATCCTGAATCTCTCACCCGACTCGTTCAGCGGAGATGGCAAAATGGATATGGAAAGCCGTTTTGCCATGATTCAGAAATCCGGAGCATCCTTTGTGGATGTGGGAGCCGAATCGACCCGCCCGGGATCTCAGCCTGTGCCGGAAGAAATGGAAATAAAAATGATTCGCGATGCACTGCGTTTCATCCGTTCCCGCAGTGACCTGCCGGTCAGTGTGGATACGCGGAAGAGTGCAGTGGCGGAAATGGCGTTGAACGAAGGAGCGGATATCATCAACGATGTCAGCGGCTTGCAATATGATCCGGCGATGGCGGATGTGATTGCGGCGCATGGCGCGGGATTGATTTTGATGCACAGCCGCGGAACACCGGAAACGATGCAGTCTGCGGAACATTTGCAGTACAATAATGTCTGTGAAGATGTCAGCCGTTTTTTTCATGAACAGCTTGCATATGCGGAAAGTCGCGGGATCCGTTCCGATCATATCATGTTGGATCCCGGGATTGGATTTGCCAAAACGCAGGAACAGAATCTGGAATTGATCCGTTATGGTGCTGCATTCCGCAAGGAGTTTCAATTGCCGGTGTTGTATGGTGTATCCAGAAAGAGATTTCTGGGGGAATTGACGGGTCAGACTGACCCGGCGAAGCGGGATTTTGCGACGGCAGGTGTGCTGGCATACCTGGCAGTTCATGGCGGAGTTGATTTTTTCCGGGTGCATGATCCGGTGGGTATGAATGAGATGTTAAAATTGTATTATATTCTCTTATCAGAAAACAAACAGGAAGGAGTGAAAATCTGAAATGTTGACATTTTTCACTACGATTGATTATGTCGGAGTTCTCCGGTTGTTCATTGACTTTATGGTCCTTGCCACGTTATTTTACTGGCTGCTTTATTTTTTGCGCGGGACAAAAAGTGCCAATATCCTCATCGGGATTGTCTGTTTGTTTTGTTTGATTGGAATTCTTGCCGACTGGCTGCAATTACAGGTTTTGCGTTATTTGCTGGTACGAATCTGGACGATCCTCGGGGTAGCTTCCGTTGTTATTTTTCAGCCGGAATTACGCCGTGCATTTGCCCAGGCGGGCAGTTTGTTCATGCGGAATGAAACAAGCAGTCAGATGATCGATGAAGTGGTATTGGCTGCCATTCAGATGTCGGAAACAAAAACCGGGGCGATTATCGTTTTTGAACAGAATATCGGATTGGCGGGGATTATCAATTCTTCCGTCGGGCTGGATGCGAAAGTCAATTCTCTGCTTTTGCAAACCATCTTTTTCAAAAATTCGCCGCTTCATGACTGTGCCGTGATCATCCGGAAAAATAAAATCGTTGCAGCCCATGCTGTTTTGCCTTTGATGCAGGATGAGGATACAAACAATATGCGGCGTCTCGGGACGCGCCATCGTGCGGCAATCGGGATCACGGAAGAAACGGATGCGATTGTGCTGGTTGTTTCGGAAGAAAGCGGCAAAATCTCCATTGCCCATAAAGGCCGTATTGTACGTGGTTTTTCTGCGGATGAACTTGCCAGTCAGTTGAAAATACTTCTTTTTGACGACAGCGTAAAAGAGAAGGCTTTGTTTTACGAAAATCTGCTGACCCGTATTCTTCCCGGAAAGAAACGCAATGCAGCGGAACAGAAGCAGGTACAGGACGATTTGTTCAGTTATCAGAATAAACCGGAGGCAAAGTGATGAAAGATTCCACACGTAAAATGCTTGCTGCCAGGATCCCCACCTTGATCCGGAATAACTTTTCCCGGAAAATCATTGCTGCTCTGATTGCCATTGTGGTATTGATTGCCGTAAAAAATCAGGATCAGCCACAGGAAAGTATTATCCGGAATGTGAAAGTCCGTTTTGAATTACCGCAGAATGTCCGTTTCCAGACTCATGGCGAGCCGGAAGTATTTGTCCGTTTGACGGTCAAGGGAAAATCTTCTGTTTTGAACCGGCTTGCGCCGGATCGTTTTTCACTTCCCGTAAAAATAACGGCGGCTGATGTGCGGAACGGGCGTGTCAGTTTGAATCCGGAAGATGTGATTTTCAATAAAAGTATTTTTTACGATGATATTGAAATCATCAACGTACAACCGGCTGTTTACAATTTGAAATTGGATACCATTGTGGAACGGAAGATCCCGGTTCATATTACCCACAGTAAAAAAGATTTGCCTTCCGGCTATATGCTGGAAGAGATCCGCGTTCCCGGGGATCAGGAATATGTTACAGTCAAAGGTCCGGAACGTATTGTCAGAAATATCAGTAAAATCGATACGGATACTGTCCCGCTGAATCAGATTACACAGGATTTTAATATGACAGTTCCGCTGATCTGCCCGGATCCTGATGTTACTCTTTCTTTTGACAAGGTTGTAGTTCTCGGGAAGATTGCAGACCATGTACTCCGGGAAATTTCAGATGTTCCGGTCCGGCTTCTTCTGTCTCCTCCGTTCAATCTGACCAATGTGAATGAATACGAATTGCAGCCGGAAAAAGTAAGAATCCGGTATTTGGAACCGCGCCGTCGGGATAATATGAAGAATGCGGTGAAAGCATCTTTCCATGTCATGGTGGATATTTCCGGTTTACATTCCGGCGCAAAAGAATGTCAGGTTCTGTATCGTTGTGTCAGACCGGATGTCAAGATTATAGAAGTCCACCCGGCAACGATTACAGTTACTGTAAAAAGCAATCAATTTGCTGCGAAATCGAACAATACTGAAACGTCAGCGGAATAACGGAATCATAAAATGCCAGAACATCCTATTCTTGAAATCAAAGATCTGACCAAATCTTTCGGTTCTGTTTCTGTATTGACCGGAGTCAGTTTTTCCCTGCCCGGGGGGACGATCCTGGGGCTTGCCGGGGAAAACGGTGCCGGGAAATCCACCCTTGCCCGGTGTATCCGCGGGGATCACAAACCGACATCCGGTTCGGTACAGATCAATGGATCCTGCTACGTGATCCCGCAGGAATTCACCTTGATTCCTGAATTGAAAGTGTATGAGAATATTTTTCTTGGCAGGGAACGGGTGAAATGCGGCATTTTACAGAAAAAAAGTATGCAGAAAACGGCTGCCGAATTGTTGAAACGGGTCGATTGTTCCGTTTCTCCGGATGCCGTGACCGGTACGTTGAGTGTCGCAGAAAAACAGAAGATCGAAATTGCAAAAGCATTTTTGTTTGAATGTAATCTGCTGATTATGGATGAACCGACAACGGTTCTCAACAAACAGGAAACGGAAACACTGTTCCGGATTATGCGGGAATTTCGTGCCAATGGCGGTGCAATTATTTATGTTTCCCACAAATTGGAAGAAGTGCGCCGGATTTGTGACCGGATCGCCATTCTCCGCGATGGTGTGCTGGTGGATGATCGCCCTGCCGCTGAATTTACTGCGGAAGAAATTGCAAAACGGATGGTCGGCAGAAATTTCAGCCGGGTATTCCCACCGAAGAAAATGATCCCCGCTGATGCGGAAGAAGTCTTGCGTACAGAACATCTTGCCGCCGGGAAAATGGTACAGGATGTTTCTTTTTCGCTCCGGAAGGGAGAGATTTTGGGATTTGCCGGACTTGCCGGTGCCGGCAGAACGGAAATGGCGGAAGCCATATGTGCCTTGCGGAAACGGACCGGCGGAAAAGTTTTTCTTTTCGGGAAAGAAGTTGCATTTTCCAAACCGCAGCAGGCAAAAAAAGCGGGTTTGTCTTATCTTCCGGAAGACCGGCAGCGGACCGCAGTTCTGCCCCGTTTTTCTCTGACCGATAACATTGTACTCGGTTCTTTATACAAGTATGTGCGTTTTGCTTTTCTGAAACGGGATCTGTGCCGGAACGCGGCGGAAAAATATATTGAACATTTTCATATCCGGACAGAGTCTCCGGAAACCGAATTACGGAACCTTTCCGGCGGAAATCAACAGAAGGCTGTTATTGCCAGAGGGTTGGATTCCGATCCGGCAATTTTTATATTCGATGAACCGACACGGGGCGTGGATGTGGGGGCGCGTGGAGAAATCTACGACTTTATTCATGCACTGGCAGCGGATGGGGTCAGTTGTATTCTGATTTCATCCGATTTGGAGGAAGTCATCGGCAATTGCGCCCGTGTCATTGTCATGCGGGAAGGCAGAGTCTGCGGAGAATTAACAGGCGATGCTGTCACAGAAGAAGAAATCATGTATCTGGCAACCGGAGTAAAATAAAATGAATATTACAACACAGGACCGGATGGGTAAGATCCGGAAAATCGCTTCCAAATTATCAGGACCGTATGCCGCTTTGCTGGTATTGTTTCTGGTCTGTTCTTTCAGCAGTGATGTTTTTCTCAGTGCGGATAATCTGTTGAATATCCTGCGTCAGGTGTCATACAGCGGGTTGATCGCGTTGGGGATGACCTTTGTCATTGTCGCCGGGGGGATTGATTTGTCTGTCGGTTCCCTGTTTGCATTCTGCGGAGTCTGTTCCATTCTGGCGATCCGTAAATTCACGCCGGATGCGCCGGTTATGGGGATTTCTCCGGATGTCTGCGGTTTTCTGATTGCGGCAATTTGCTGTATCGGAGCCGGGTTGATTGGCGGTGCTGTAAACGGAGCAATCATTATTTTCGGCAAAATACCGCCATTTATTGCAACACTGGGTGCGTATTCGATTTTCCGTTCTCTGGCATTATTCCTTGCGGATTCCGGTACATTATCCACGAACAATCAGACCTTGTGCCGGATCGGGGAAGCAGAGATCGGGCCGGTTTCCCTGCCTGCCCTGCTGTTATTTCTGTTGACTGCCTTGCTTGGTTTTCTTCTTTCCTGTACATCGTTCGGCAAACATGTATGTGCTGTCGGTTCCAGTGAACGGGTGGCAAAATTTGCGGGGATTCCTGCCGGCAGAGTGCAATTTATGACCTATTTGATTATTGGTGTATGCGTCGGGATTGCGGCGTTGCTGTTTGCGGGCAGATTGGGGTCTGTTTCTTCCTCCAATGCCGGGTTGTTTTATGAATTGGATGCCATTGCTGCGGTGATTATCGGGGGTGCCGCCATGTCCGGCGGGCGCGGTACGCTCCATGGAACACTTGCCGGGATTCTGATTCTCGGTTTGGTCTCCAATATCCTGGATATGTGGGGAATCGCCGCCACATTGCAGGGACTTGTTAAAGGTTTCGTCATTATAATATCTGTTTTAATCCAGAGAAAGGATCGTACAGCATGAAAATCAATATTTTGACAGCGGCAGTTCTGACAGCTGCCTTCACCTTCCTCCCCGGCTGCAATAAAAAAAGCCCGGATCAGGCAAAAAAGATCATCGGTATTTCCATTCCGGCGGCGGACCACGGTTGGACCGGCGGTGTTGTTTACTGGGCGGAACAGGCAAAGAAGGATATTGAAAAGAAATACCCCGGTTTTGAAGTCCGGATCGCGACTGCCATGTCTTCCGGTGAACAGGTGGATAAAATCGAAAACCTGATGATCCGCGGTATGAATGCACTGGTCGTTCTGCCCAATGAACCGGCACCGTTGACCAATGTCTGCACAAAAGTGACAAAGAAGGGCATCAAGCTGATCGTTGTTGACCGCAATCTGACGCAACGTGTGGAAGACCTTCATGTTGCCGGGGACAATGCCGGGTTCGGCAGAGCATGCGGCGAAGTCATTGCAAAAAAACTCAATGGCAAAGGTACAGTTGTTGTGATGGAAGGGATTCCCTGTCAAGTCAATACAGACCGGGTCAATGCCTTTATGGAAGTGATGAAAAAATATCCCGGTATCAAAATCCTGGAATCCCAGACTTCCAACTGGCAGACGGAACGCGGTTTGACTCTGATGGAAAACTTCCTCCAGAAATACAAAAAGATCGATGCGGTATGGGCTGGGGATGATGATGTTCTCCTCGGTGCGTTGAAAGCCTATCAGGAATCCAAACGCAAAGATGTGAAAATGCTTCTCGGCGGCGGTGGCAGCAAAGCCATTATCAAACGGATTCTGGACGGTGATTCTCTGGTCAGCCAGACGGTCACTTATCCGCCGAAAATGATTTATAATGCTGCATTGGAAGCGGCGGAAATTCTTTCCGGCAAAACGATTACAAATAAAGTCAAGATCGTTCCGGCAGAAATCATCACCTCTGCCAATGCCAAAGAAAACTATTATCCCGATTCCGCTTATTGAGCATCATATTCAAAACAAGAAAGTCAGAATGACATGGATTCAATGACCCCCGGAGGACAGGGAGGGATTGCGCCCCATAAGATCGTCACTATGGCGGAAAATGTACTTTCCATTTTGAAAACATCCATGGAAACGCTTCATACAAGCGGACTTCCGGCGGATGTGCAATTACGGAAAGTGTTTCGGGAAAACCGGAAATTCGGATCCCGTGACCGTCATTTTATCACCAGTGCCCTCTTTGCGTATTACCGTTGGTATGGCTGGTTGGAAAAAATTTTCCCGGCTGATACCGATTTGCGTATGCGGTTGTTTGCTGCCTTTGCGGCGCAAGGCGATTTGCCTCTGACCTGGCAGCTCTGGTGTGAGGAATTACAGTTGGAGCCGGCTGCAATCGCAGAAATATTCCGACTCCCTACTGCCGAAGAAAGAGTGGCAGCTCTGGCAAAATCCAATATCATCTGCCGCAATGAAGACATGCTTGATTCATGGATGTGTGAAAAACTGGCAGACGGCGGTGCAGAACGCTATCTGCCGGCTTTGCGGTCACGTCCCCCGGTTTGGATCCGGATTCAGAAAAATACGGCTCAGGTCTTGAATGAGCTGGATAAAAACAAGGTGGAATGGAAAAAAGATTCCCGTTTGCCCGATGCGTATTGCCTCCGTTCTCACGCCAATATCAATCTTTGTCTGTTGGAGTGTTACCGGTCCGGCTGTTTTGAAATTCAGGATTTCGCGTCCCAATGTATCGGTTATGCTTCCATGGCGAAAAATGACGAATGCTGGTGGGATGCCTGTTCCGGCGGCGGCGGCAAAACTTTGCTCCTTGCGACCCTGCTGAAAAACGGCGGGCAGGTCACCGCAAGTGATATCCGGGAGAAAAAATTGGAGGAGATTAAGATTCATGCGCAACGGGCTTCTTACAACAATATCCGGTATGCAAAATGGAATGACGCGCACAAAATGCAATTTGACGGAGTATTGACGGATGTTCCATGCAGTTCTTCCGGCAGATGGCGGCGCAATCCGGAAATGCGTTTGGTCTGTACACAGAAATGGCTGGAACAGTTGACCCAGACTCAATATGAAATCCTGGATAAAGCGGCGGCATCCGTCAAAATTGGCGGCGTGCTGGTGTACGGGACCTGTTCCGTTTTTAAAGAAGAAAACACCGGTGTGACGGATCGGTTCCTGGAGGAACATCCGGACTTTGAACCCGCACCGTTCACCATCGGTGATCAAACGCAATGGCGGCTGCAAGTCTTCCCGGAAGATGCGGATTGCGATGGCACATTCTGTGCCCGGTTCCGCCGGAAAGCATAAAGGATTCATTTTCATGCTCTGCGATGCCCATACACACTGGAAAGATGGAATGACGGATCAAGGCGTCATTCGTGTCGTCTCTTTCTTATCTCCTGATTTGCCAAAAGGTTATTCCGGATTATTCACCGCTGGTGTACACCCCATGTTTGCCGGATCATCCGTCATTCCGGATACATTTGACGGATTGTTTTCCGCTGTCAACTGCTGTGGAATCGGGGAATGTGGACTGGACCGCCGGGCAAAACTTCCCATGCAGGATCAGCAGAAATTGTTCCTTGCCCATGCGGAAGCAGCGGAGCGGTATGGAAAACCGTTGATCCTACATTGTGTCCGTGCGCAGAATGAATTGCTGAAACTCCACCGTGATTTCCGTCATACGGTTCCCTGGATTATTCACGGATGTCGCGGCAAACGGGAAAAAATATTGGAATTGGCGGATGCCGGTTTTTATCTTTCATTCGGCGAAGGCTTGCTCCTTTCCGCCGGAAACATGGAAGATTTCTTCCACACCCTTCCCCCTGACCGTATTCTGTTGGAAACGGATGAAGCCAATGTTTCTCTGGAGGTACTTGCTGCGACTGCTGCCCAACTGATGCGTTGGAATGTTTGTCAGTTTCAGGAACAGGTCTGGCAGAATTTCAAAAAGGTGTTTTCTTATGAGTGCAACTGATTGGAACAGCCGTACAGCATTGCTGCTCGGTGATGATGCCGCCGGAAAACTTAAAAACTGCCATGTGCTTGTTGCCGGAGCGGGCGGCGTCGGCGGTATTGCCATTGAAATGCTGGCACGTGCCGGTGTGGGTGAAATGACCATCATTGATGGTGACCGGGTGGATGTGACCAACCGGAACCGGCAGCTTGTTGCTTTGGTCAGCACGGTCGGCCGTCCGAAAACAGAGGTGTGGGCAGAACGTTTGCGTGACATCAATCCGGAAATCAAACTCCATTTGCATAACCGTTATTTCACGGCGGAAGATATGGAACATTTGTTAGAAGCATCCCCGTTTGATTGTGTTTTGGATGCCATTGATACCATCGCACCGAAAACGGCTTTGCTTGCCGCCTGTGTGCGGAATCATATCCCGGTGGTCAGTTGTATGGGGGCGGGGGCAAAATTGGATCCGGAAGCGATTCAATGTGCCGATATCAGTAAAACGATCGTGTGTCCTCTCGCGCGTGTTATCCGCAGCAATCTGAAGAAACTGGGGATCACCAAAGGTGTCCAAGCGGTTTTTTCGACGGAGAAAGCCCATGAACATGCGGTAATTCCATCCGATGATTGCGGTCCGGGAAAGAAATCGATTACAGGGACAGTCTCTTTTATGCCGAATTTGTTCGGTTGTCATTGTGCTGCCGCCGTATTGCGTTTGCTTACGGCACCGTCTGAATCGTTCGACTGCTGAAGAGGCTCAATGCGTTTTTTCCCAATTGCATAAAGCCTTGCACGTTCCTTTGAATTGGCAGTTCTCACAATAACTTTCGCTGGATGTACAGGGGAAATCCCGACAGTTTACATTGCCGTCTTCCCCGATCAAAGCCAGCATTTCGGTTGAACTTTCCCGGATCAATGACCGGATCGCAGCTTCCGGTTCCAGCGGGGAAAAGAATCCGCCTGTTTCATGGAAAACAAAGACAGATGAGGTTGTTTTCCGGAAGTTCCATTTTGATTGAACATAAAGATCCAGCAATGCGGCGGTGACTCTGGAGCCGATTCCGTCTTCTCCTTCCGGATCCCATGCCTGTGCAAGGAGGGAATGGAATTGTCCTTTATCATACCATACGATTCCCGGTGCGAACCAGACGGGCCATTGTTCAAACTGGAAGGAAAGAAAGGGATCGTCAAGGCGCAATGCGGTAAAATTCAAAGAGAGAATGGATGCAAAGATTTCGGATTTGATAAATGTTCCGTATGCAGAACTGAATGAGTCCACCGCCCGCTGCTTCATATCCAGCAAAGCGGCACTTTGATCAGGTGCCCGGAGAAATTCCAGGATTGCCGGTTTTTTAGGATCATCAACATATTCCCGGTTTTCCAGAGAAAATTGCAAATCAGTAACCGCTCTGCCCAGGTAACGCAGACATGCCGCAGTAAAAACTTTTTTCCGTTTATCGATCGGTTGGACTGCCGCCTGCCGGAATGCACTCTGCATGGCAAGATGGAATGTTTTTGCAAGCCAGATATGAAACGGGATTCTGTATTTTTCTATGTAAGCACTCCGGATAAGCGGGTTGGCATACATATCCCAACCGCCCTGCGCAAGATAATAGCGGATGAAATATGCTCTTTTACAGCGGCGGAACAGCGTTTCCCGGGCGTAAGACCAGGAAAAACGCGAGGCATGACGTATGCCATCGAATTCTGCGGCAGATAAAATATCCCTCTCAAAATCCGGTTTGATATTCATAGCGGTGTTTTCTTTGTTTATTGTTGAGCAGGCAGATAATATGCTTTCCCCGGCGTAAGGTGGAATTCACTGCTGCCCGGCAGATTGACTTTTACTTGCGGATTTCCCACAGAAGAATGAAGTTCCATCAGAAAATCCATAAAATTGTTTTGCGGTTTCATAAGAAGGACTTTTGCAGAATTTACGGGAATTTTTGCCAGCATTTCGGCTTCCGCAACGGCATCTTCAAAATATCCGTTCCGGTCGACTAATCCGGCGGCAAGTGCCTGTTTGCCATCCAATACTCTGCCATCGGTCAACGGCGTATTGATCAATGATTCATACGGAATCTTTCTGCCATCGGCAACGACCCGGACGAATTCCTGATAAGAACTCATGACCAGATTCTGAATGATCTTTTTTTCTTCTTCGGAAGTGGCTTTGCCGCCGTGGAGCATGGCTTTCATCTTCCCGGATGTATAGATTTGAGATTCCACACCGATACGCTGGATCAGCGTATGATAATTCCAGGCATTGATGATTACCCCGATACTGCCGGTCAATGTGGTTCGGTGCGCTACAATCTTATCTGCTCCCGCCGCAATATAATATCCGCCGCTGGTCGCTATGGATCCCATGTAAGCAACAACGGGTTTTTTTGCTTTTTTCAGTGCATGCCAGATCTCATCGGAGGCAGTTACTTCGCCGCCCGGGGTATCCAGATAGATCAGGATGGCGGCGACTCTGTGGTCTCTGTCGGCAGTCTTGATGAGTTTGCAAATTTTAGCGGAATTTGCATTTTCGTAAGAACTGTTCGAGTCGGAGAGGATTACGCCTTTTACATTGATTACAGCAATGATCCGGTTGGAATTGGCGGGTCCCTGAATCAATTTTGCATTTTCAAAAGCATCACCTTCTTCCATATCTTCCGCGTTCATTGCGGCATGGATCCCGGTTTCGACCAGAGAAAAACAACTGTAAATGAGAACTGCAATGACGATCATGAAGCCGAACCCGAATACGGAACAGCAGCTCCAGAAATTCATTCCCGGTCTTTCTTTTTTATGTTTCGGTTCCGGTGTGTTCTGAATTGCCGGAGGGGCTGCTTCTTTTTTGTAATCAGAATAGTCTGTGTTTTCCATCATGGTATATCTCCTTTTATTTTACAGATAACTTTTTGCTGTGGAACGGTCAAATGTTGCCGGAGCTTCTGTCAGACAGTTGGCACTGGCGGCTGCCAGCCCGCAGCGGAATGCTTCCCGTAACGGGGTCCCCGTCATGAGTTCAGAGAGGGTGACGCCGGAACAGGTATCGCCGGACCCGATGGGATTGACCGGATTTTCCACCAGCGGAACGGGGAGAGATTCAATATTTTTTCCGTTTTCAGCAATATAAGCGGGATTTTTTCCATCGGTGACAGCCAATGCGCCGACTTTGAAATTGCGGAAACATGCGGCAAAGGCATTTTCCACATTGTTTTCTCCGGTAAGGGCATATAATTCATCCAGATTGATCTTCAGCAGATCGACCCCGTTCTGAAGGATTTTTTCGATTCCGATAAAGGCATCCAAAAACAGGAACGCATGATGTTTTTTTGCCGCCGCAGCCAAACGGGCATAAAAATCATCCGGGATACCCGGCGGATAGGTTCCGCATAACGCCAAAGCATCTGCTTCCGGCAGAAAGGCATCGAACATACGGAACAATTCATCTACCGATTCATCAGGGACTTTTGCCGAAGGTTCGATCAATTCCGTCATGGAGTGATCGGTACGATCAAGAACCGTTGTACAGCAGCGGGTATTTCCGGGAATCATCAATGTTTGATGGCGGAGTCCTTCTTCATTGAGATATGCAACAAGCCGTTCCCCGTTTGCGCCGCCGGCGACCTGAAAGATGACCGGGTCAGCACAGCCCCAATTTACCGCGGCTCTGGCAGTATTGATTCCTTTTCCGGATGCCATTTCCATGAGCGATGCAGCGCGATTGACGGCACCTTGAGAAAATTTTGTAAAAGAAAGAGTTTTCTGCCATGCCGGATTCAAACCGGAAATGGCGAGCAATGGTTTTTTCATATTATCTGGCCTCCTGGATTAATAAAGTTTGATCCCGTTCAAATTGTGGATTCTGCTGTCTGTAATGGAAGAAATGTTTTTCCATATTATTGCGGATGATAATCAAGGCATCAAGATATGCCTGTTCCTCTGCCGGCAGAGAATGGTATTTAACTTGCATTTTTTCGATCAAAGGAATATATTTTTCCGGATCACCCGCGGAAAGAACTGCCAGATCCGGTAATTGTTCCGGGGATGGCAAATCTTTGCTCCGGTAGCCGGCAGTTTCCAGAAGCTGCTGCAAATCCTTGCGGAATGCATCGACTTGTTTTGATACGATCCTCTTTTTCAGATAAGTCTGATAACTGTCCTGCAAGGAGAACGGAAGTTTTTCCACATGCGTTTCTGCTGTTTCCGGTGCGGAATAACAATACATGCCGACGCACCATAAAGCCAGTGCCTGTTCTGAAACATTTTTCAGGAGCCGGATCACATGTTCCTGTTCATCCCAGTCAAGGTCTCTGATCGTGAAAGATCCACCGTTCGTCAGATAAATAAATGGCGGAACGACATGCGCAATCGTCAAGTTTCCCTGTTTCCGCCAGGAATCAAAGGGTTCTTTCCGGAAAAAGAATTTACATTCCTGATTGCTTGCACTGCGGAGAGATTCCGCAAACAGTTCGGGGATCTGGATACATTCCCGCAGAACATTCAAAACGCTGCTGTCTTTTCCCGGATTTTCTTTACTTTTATATTGATCCAATGCTTTTTTATAATCTCCGGCGGCAAGGTGGGGAATGACATATTTTTCCAGATAAGCCCGGTTTAATTTCAGCTGCTGACTGTATTCTTTCATTGCTTTCCGGATCATATCGAGCCGCTGCATCCGCAGTTCCCGGCTTTCTGTAAAGAGAGGATTTTTCCGCTCAAATACCTCACAAGCAGCAAGGTAATTATGCTCTTCCAAATGCGGTTGTGCTTCCAATTCCAGTTGATTCATTAATTTTCTGACTTCTTTATCCGAAGCGATCTGCAGTTCAGAGATCAAGGCGACAGCTGTTTTTCTGATATTTGCATCTTCATCGTTTTCAAAAGATTTTAAATCCGCGATGACTTTGGCAAAACCTGTTTTTTTCTGTAACGCAGTCTTTGCATTTTCCTGAACCGCGACCCAAATATCTGCACGATTCATTACCCGGTACGGAAGTGTTTGCTGAGTATGTTCCTGCGTTTCTTTTCCATGGTTGTATTTCCGTTCCAACAGAAGTCCTGTCGTCGCCGCTGCAAGTATTCCGATCACACTGATTTCCACCCAACGGGAAAAACGGCGGAGGACGGTTTGATTTTTTACCAGAATATTCTTTACAACAGGATGCGTTTTTCCATATGATTTTCCAGAAGCCGCCAATATGTTATCGTTGGTGGAGGGCAACGGGAGTCCATTCATGTACGCCTCCAGATCGGCAAGCAGTTCTTCCGGCGTCTGATAACGTTCTGTTTTCTTTTTCCGGAGGCAGAGCATGGCAATGTATTCCATATCGAACGGAACATTGGGCCGGTAAACTCCGGGGATCTTCGGTTCTGTTTCAAAATGAAAACGGCGCAGTTCACTGCGGCTTTTTGCCTCAAAGGGGAGCCGTCCGGCAAGCATTTGATAAATGGAGACCCCCAGAGAATAAATATCTGCCCGGCTGTCACAATGGTTGACATCTATAAATTGTTCCGGAGCCATATATTCCGGAGTGCCGAGAGAAATCAGTTCCAGCGTATCTTCTTTATTGGCAGAGGTATTCTGAGCCGTCTTCTGCTGTGCATCTTTCCCCGGTCCGTATTTGGCTAGTTCCGGATTGATCAGTTTGCATTTTCCATTGGCTGTAACCAGAATGTTTTCCGGCCGGATATCGTTGTAAACGATCCCTTTCTTTGCGGCTGCCGCAAGCGCGGAACAGACTGCTGTGGCGATTTCTGCTGTTTTTGCCGGGGATAATGGACCGGAATGTAAAAGAATATCCGCAACGGTTTCTCCTTTTTCATATTCCGTTACCAGATAAAGCGAGCCGTGTTCATCCGTTCCACATTCATAAACTTTTATAAAGTTGGGATGGGTGATTTCTTTGCAGATCTTACATGCTTTTTCAAAACGGCGGCAGAACTCTGCATTGTTGGCATATTCCCGCGGCAATACTTTGATTGTGACCGGAATATCAAGGTCCGGGTGTTTCCCTTTATACATTCTGCCCATCCCGTCTTTGCCGAGAAAACGTTCCACAGAATATGGTCCGATTTTTTCCGGCGGGGGCGTATCGATCCCGGAATAATCCTTGATCGCTGTTACATCATCCAGAATAAACATGGTATGACATGCGGGACAGAGTACAGCTTTTCCCTGTTCCAGATGTTCCAGTTCATTCTCTTTTTTACAGTGCGGACAACGTATAATCATAACACCATCCCGATGTATGGATTAAAAACCATCAAACAAATTCGGCTGATAAGAGGTGGACAATTCCTGTTCCTCGGATAACTGTGCTGCTTCGTTCCGTTTTCTGCCGGAACGTCCGCCCCGATGTTCCCGGATTGCTCTGACAACCGCCGGCTGTCCCGCATCCGCCATGGCATTGGCTTCCAGATTATCCAGAATGACTTTTGCCCGTTCGATCACATCAAGTGGCAATCCAGCCAGTTTTGCCACATGGATCCCGTAACTTTTATCCGCCGCGCCCGGAATGATCTGACGGAGAAAGATGATTTGATCCCCATATTCCCGTACGGCTACATTGTAATTTTTTACGCCGGGCCGGGTCAATGCCAGTTCCGTCAATTCATGATAATGGGTTGCAAACTGAGTACGCGCTTTGCAATCCGGATGATCCAGCAGATATTCTGCCACTGCCCAGGCAATGGATAAGCCGTCAAACGTACTGGTCCCGCGCCCGATTTCATCCAGAATCACCAGACTGCGGTTGGTGGCATGATTCAAAATATTGGCTGTTTCCACCATTTCCACCATGAATGTACTTTGTCCGCGGGCAATATCATCCATCGCACCGACACGGGTGAAAATCTGGTCCGCAATTCCGACCCAGGCTTCATCCGCCGGAATAAAGGACCCCATTTGCGCCATGATGACAAGCAAGGCTGTCTGGCGGATATAAGTCGATTTCCCCGCCATGTTGGGACCGGTAATAATCATCATACGATTGTCTTCCCCGTCAAGCATGGTATCATTGGGAACAAACCGTTCTCCTTCCATCTGCGCATCCAGAACGGGGTGCCGTCCGCCGGAGATTTGTAAAATATCGCTGTCGGAAACATGGGGGCGGCAATATTGATAGGTGACGGCGCAATCCGCCAATGCACAAAGGACGTCAAGCGCAGCGATGGCGTTAGCGGATTCCTGAATTTGAGCGGTATATTCACCGGCAGCTTTTTTCAATTCTTCAAACAACTGCAATTCCAGAGCTTTGGATTTTTCTTCCGCGCCCAGGATCTTGCTTTCAAATTCTTTCAATTCGGGGGTGATAAAGCGTTCCCCATTGGTCAATGTCTGTTTCCGGATATAATCTTCCGGCGTATGCGCCAGATTCGCTTTGGAGATCTCAATGTAATAACCGAATACCTTATTGAAATGAACCTTTAACGACTTGATCCCCGTCCGTTCCTGTTCTTTTGCCTGTAATTCCGCTACCCATTTCTTCCCGTCCGTTGCAGCAAGACGCAATTCATCCAGTTCGGCATTATATCCCTGACGGATAAATCCGCCATCGGCAAGAGTCGGCGGCGGTTCTTCGGCAATCCCGCGGAATAAAAGATCCGTCAATTCCGGCAGTTCTGCAATTTGATTGCGGAGCCGTTCCAATAATGGCAAGTCATAAGAAACCAATAATGTGCGGAGACCGGGGAGCATATCCAGACTGCATGCCAACGCCAGCAAATCCCGTGCATTGAGATTACCGGCATTGAGTTTGGCAATCAACCGTTCCATATCCTTGACCGCCGCCAGACATTCCCGGAATTCGGTCAAGGTCATGGGGTCATCCCGGAAAATACCGATTACATCCTGTCGTTCGATGATTTTATCCACATCACAAAGAGGCTTCAAAATCCAGTCCCGCATCATGCGGCTGCCCATTGCGGTTTTTGTCCGGTCGAGAAGCCGGAGAAGGGTCCCATCTTTACTGCCGCGCAAGTTTTCCACCAGTTCCAGATTCCGTTGGCAAATCGGGTCAAGACCCAGATAATCGCTGCACACATTCAAGCGGACGGAACGGATATGACCGGTATTATGCCGCAGATTCTCCGACGCATAATGGAAGACGGCACCGGCAGCCCGGATCGCTGTTTCTTTATCCCGTAATCCGAAGCCATCCAATGTTGCAACATGGAATTGACGGCGCAACACTTCCCCTGCATTGTCGATGGAAAAAATCCAGTTGTCCAGGGGCGTCCATAACGGCTGTTTCCGCATGTACGGAAAATCCTTTGCCGCCGTCCATTCTTCGTGTAACGTGATCGGGATCAAACATTCTTTCGGTTGAATCCGTTGGAGTTCGCTTTCCAGTTCGGACCGGTTGACCGGCTCACTGGTCACAAATTCGCCGGTACTGATATCCAGCCAGGACAGACCGAATGAGTCTTTCGGGCCGGAGCAAACGGAACAGAGAAAGTTATTATTTTCAGGTTTGAGGAATGTGGAATCCAGAATTGCGCCGGGCGTAATCACACGGGTGATCGCACGTTGAACGATTCCTTTTGCCAGTTTCGGATCTTCCATCTGTTCGGCAATTGCCACTTTTACCCCGGCATCCAGCAGTTTCGGCAAATAACTTTCCACCGCATGATAAGGGACACCGCACATGGGGTATCCGGCACGGCGGGTGAGGACCACATCCAGAATCGGGGCGGCGCGGACGGCATCATCGAAAAACATTTCATAAAAGTCGCCCAGGCGGAAAAGGAGGATTGCACCATCCGGGACTTCCGATTTTACCTGAAGATATTGCTTCATCATCGGGGTCATATTCACTTCTTCAGCCATAAACGAGCCACTCCTGTATACATTAACGTGCCATATCCGTATCAACTCAAAAAATCATGATAACGAATATAGCACGATGTAGTAAAAATGCAAATACCTACTGCATTTTTTATTTGATTTTAACGATGATCACCCGGTCACAGAATACTTTATCTTGTTTTCCGGCATCTTCCGGATAATAGGTTGGTCCTTCAAACTTCAGAGAAGCATAGATTTTGACTTTGTTCAAAGAGCCCATTTCATACGCTTCACCCATATTTGCCCGGATCTCCTGCCATCCGTCACTCCCGATCCGCAAATCGCAATCCGGCGATACCGTGAGGGAAGAATGGATTTTGTAAATCTTGAATTTGCCTTTCGGCCCCAGATGATGTTTCCGGATCCAGGAAATGGAGGGATGATATTTCCGGTTCGCATAATCATACATGTTGATCTGAAGCGGCAGTGTGGGTTTCGGTTTATTCATCAATACCGCAGCAACACCCCAGGCGGCATCCTGGTCTTTGACCCAGCTTCTGCCGTTGACTTTCGGGATCGTCTGGATGATCTGATCGGCAGCCACACCTTTTGTGATGTATTCCGGCAATGCAGCATCCGCTCTGCCTGCCTGAACCAATGCCATTTTGATCCGTTCATTCAAGGATTTCAACGATGCTTTCGCACGGAATGTGAAACTGTTGTTGTAATAATCCTTGATCGTTTTCTGGAAACGGTTCAAGATCGTTTCGGCAAGAACTTCCGGCTTCACAGGGAAGGACGGGTATTTCTTCAGCAATTGATTATACCGCATCAGAATAACATATTCCAGATTGAGACGGACGCGGTTGACATTGTTCAGCCGTTCCGGATCATTTTTCACCAACTTTTCCATTTCCAGGAAATAGTTGTACCAGCGCATCATATTTTCAGGTCTCAAATATGCATAGGCATTGATGGATGGATTCCAAGCCAGGCGGAGAGTATTTTTTTCCGTGACATCTTCCAATTCGTTCAAATATTTCCGCATGACCGGAGCGGCTTTGCCGTATTCAAACGCCATGAATTCATCAATGAGTTTATCGGCATCCTGCTTGACATCTTTGAACAGTTGCAGGATGAGGAAACTCTGCAATTCTGTGAACCCGATCATATTCGGCACGCCCACATTATGTTCGAATGCAGACATATACATGTTGGCATTCACCATCTTCCGGATATCATATACCAGACGGCGGATATTGCCCAGCGGCGGGGTGATGTCCCCGGAATAGGGATTGGGATAATACCAGATATTCACTTTGGATGCGATTTTACCCCATTTTTCCAAATCTTTTGCGGTTTCAGCATTGTTTTTATGCGCCCAGGACTTGCCGAAATCGTCGTCGATGGGAGCAAAGATCGGAATCAGATTATCCGGCCATTTTTTCACGTTGACCGGCGGTTTCTGTGTTTGATTTTTCCGATAGGAAAGGAAGGAAACAAAATTCTGCGGATATTCTTTTTTCAGGATCGCACTGAGTTCCAGCAAATAATCATAAAACGGTCCGCCGGGGGAGCCGTATTCCTTTTCTTTCGCCAGACAGGCTTTGCAATAACAGAAAGAGCCGGGGGAGTCGTGAGCGGAAACACAGAAGATCCGGTTTTGCGGTTCCCGCTTCATATTTTCCAGAATGTTTTTGGTCAATTCTTTCCGCAGTCCGGCGTTACTGAAACACAAATGAGTGCCGCCATTGGGTTTGCCATTGGGAAGCAGTCCGAAATATTCCGGATTGGTTTTCCAGTAATTTTTATCTTTCAGCCAGGGATACGGGGTGTAAACTCTCCGGTTCGCCGAGCCGGGAATGTAAGAAGGCAGGGTGTGAGTCCCGTAGGAAGATTTCATTTCCAATTCCGGGATCATGATCTTTTTATCCCGCAGAAAACGGTCGATCAATGCAGAATTTTGACGGTTGCGCAGGAAAAACAGATGGGCGTGGGGACGATGGTAGATCCAATATCCGGTGGCACTGCGGAAGGGAACGGAAAATGATGTTTTACGATTCCATTTCTTCCACGCAAGATTCCGGCAATCCGGCACTTTCATCCCGCCGCGTGCATCGTACCAGCGATAGCCAAGCACATTTTCCAGATAATCATAGACGGCATACATCTCACCCCAGGTGCCCTGCCCGTAGAGAAACAAATCATTTCCGACAGTCCGGACTACATGTTCCTGTGCTTGCAAGCCTTTGCGGGGATCGTTCTTCAGGATTTTCAATGCGGCGGGGGAAATACCGAGGAAGATCCGGTTCTTTTCCGGCGCCTGTGCTGATTTTATGATCCGGAAATCAGCGCCGGATGCTTTTTTCAGAAACGTCTGCAATTCCTGTGCCGCAAATTTTACACCGGTATCCGGTTGATCCGGAATCACGATCGAATAAGATGTCTTGCCATTCCGGATAAAATCGCCGCCGGTGAGGCAGAATGTGGTCAGTACAGTAATACAAAACAAAACCAGTTTTTTCATTTTTTATGTTACTCCTTGCTTAATTTGAAAAACGTTGCTGGGCAGTGATGGACCATTTGTAGTTCCAGAGGTCATTGTAATAACAGTTTCCGCAACGGTAGAATGATTCTGTTTCACTTGCCGCCCCGTTGAGGTAAATGGCATTCATTCCTTTTTTATGGGCTTTGTGCATACCGATATCGTATTTCTGGCCCAAGCCGACTTTGTGGACCGTCTGTGCTGTCATGTCATAATAACGCCAGTAATCCGCAAACACTATGGTTTTGTTCATGTGTTTGTTTTTCTGGAATGTACGGGAGAAGAAGGTGGTGCATGCACTGTGGGGGGTACCTTGGTATTGTCCCGTTTTCCAGCCGAAATAACGGTTGTAGCCGTAAGAGGTCGTTTCGATCTTGAGATTGGCATTGGTGCCTTTCTTTGTGGTGTCGGAAGGACATGCCATCAAGTTTTTGAACGTGGAAGGCAGGCGGTTTGTCGCAACGGTAAAGTTGAAGAAATCATTCAGTATCGCTTCATGCCAATATTTCCCGAAATGTACGGGAACCTGATTGTAATAATGCAATACCCAGTCGCCATTGTTGCTTGCATACAGATTCCAATAATTGTACAACTGACGCAAATTATTGAGACAGGATGCTTTTTTGACTGTTTCCTTTGTCTGACTCAACGCTGGCAGCAGCATCGCCGCCAAAATGGCAATGATCGCAATGACAACGAGTAATTCGATAAGGGTAAAGCGGTACCGCTTTACCCGCCGCGCGGCGGGTAAAACATGATTTCTTTTCTCTTGTTTCATTTTGTTGAATCCTTATTTTTCTATTTATTGTATAGAACCGTACATCGTACGGGGCGAATTTTTCTTCCACATATCCGTTTTTACAATCGGTTATCCGGCAGGTGCAAGATGCATGATTTTAGCCGGATCTCCTCCTTTACCGGGAAAATACCGGAAACAAAATTATCATTTTCTCCCGGCGGCGGCAAGCTGGATCTTTACGTTGGTGACGGCAATGAATTTGCCCGGTTTCACGTCCGGACTGTCTCCGCCGAAGCATAACGTAAAAGATGCTGCATTGGCAGGGACTTTTCCGTTGACCGTGTATGTTTTATAAGACTTGGTGGATCCATGATAGATTACCGGATGACTTGCAATCATTTTCCCGGTAATGCCATAAAAAATGACACAACTGCGACTGCCGCGTTTTGCCTTGCCGTAATCCGCTGTCCAATAATTGGCATGAAGATCAAATGTGATACGATACTGTGCCGCACCATTGAGATCGAAATGCTTTGTTTGGACTGTAAACGCGGTATCTTTTACGGCACCGGCATTGGAAATCACAAGAGCGGATTTGCCTTCGTGTTTTTTCCGTTCGATCTTCAGCGCATTCTGATAATTCTTGAATGGTTTCCAAGCACCGGAATCTTTGCTGAAATCGTCAAAAAGAACATCTTTCGTTGCGTTTTTATCATTCCACGCAGGCATGGAATCCACCACACAGATCTTCAGATCTGCAATGGCAATGTAATTTCCCGGGCGTACATCCGGTATATCTGCACCGAATGCCATGGAGATATATTTTGTACCCGCAGGTGCAGTCCCACTGATTACATTTGCTTTATAGCCTTTTTTCACAGAGGTGAAACGGAATTTTTCCGCTTTGATCAATTTCTGATTGGCATCCAGAAATACGATCCGGTTCTGACTGCTCAATTTCCGTCCGGCAAGTCCTTCCGTATAGAAACTGGCAGAAGCGGAAAAGGTAATGGAATATTGAGTCAGATTTTCCACTTCCAACGGCTGAACGATCAGGTCGAATGCGGTATCCATTGCTTTCCCGATTCCGTTTGTAATGACCAATGCCTGTTTTCCTTCATACATCTTCCGTTCGATTTTAAGACGGTTCTGATAATTGCCGATCTTCCAGCTGCCGTCTTTTGCTGTTGTAAAATCATCTGCAAACAAAGTCCGTGCGGAACCGGAAGTCTTCAACGTTCCGTTTTCTGCGGAAAGACCATTTGCCTGTGTTACCGTTTGTGCAGAAAGAAATGCACAACATGCAGCCATACAGAGAATCAATACTGGTTTCATTTTTTTTCTCCTGGATTGTGTTTTTTTATATCGGATATTTTATAATTTTCATACATGCCGGGAAGGTCAACCGTCCTCTACTGTCTTATTCTGTCAATTCTGCAGCAGCATGAACGCATTGGAAAATAATTTTTCCTCACAGCCGTCCAATGCGGTTACACGTAAAAATACATGCTTTTCTTTGTCTTCTTCCGGAATTTCCAAACAGAATTCTGTACCTGTGATCACATCCCCGATCACACCCTGTTTGGAGATGATTTGGAAGCACACTTTTTTATTGCATCTTGCACGCAAATAATGCCCGTCATAAGAAATTTCTTCAAAACGTAAGCCGTTATCCGTGATCATGCCGTAAAAACGCCCCTGGCGCAATGCGCGCAAACAGGATTCCGCCGTCCGGTCTTCCGCAAGAAGCATGATTTTGCCACGCCACCGGTTCGCAAGTACCGGATGGTTGAACGAGGGATGATCCTGTACAAAAAAGCCGTAACACTGGCGATTTGTGGAAAGAATGGCATCCCATAACGAATCACTGAAATCGCTGAAATCCACCTGACTGTTATGGTTGTACACTTCGATCCCCAATACACGCGGATCGCTGTCCAGCATCTCTTCCAGGAATGACAGCGGATGATGTGACCAGGTGGGGTGCGCGATCACGATTCCGCCGCCGTCCGGAATCATCAATTGATTGAAGATTTCTTCAAATCCTTTCCGCCAGGGAATGGGTGCGCCGAGTTGGATGCCCCCTTTTTCCTGTACGCCGAATTTACCTTGAATATCAAACGAACCGGATGTGGCAAGAGAACCGGGTGCTGTAATATGCAGATAAACGCTGGCATCGGAAAACCAATGATGTTCCGCGTTGGGTGCTTCCAATAAATCAGCAGGGACTTCCGGGAATAACGGTGCGCCGTCATCGGCAGGGATCTGTGCCTGTTCATCGGGGCTGAGATCGGATTTCCAGCTGTCGATCAGTCCGGCAAGATCTACGGATTCATGATGCCATACACCATCGCGGATATATCCGTTCTGTTTCCGTTTGAACGTATTTTCACAAATGGAATTCATCGGGTAATAGGGCGCGGAAGGATAGTAATTGGAGAACATGGCAAGTTCCAGTCCCATATCCACATATCGTTTCATGATTTTTCCGTTTGTGCAGTGCATGTGTGTGGTGCTGCGGATTTGATACGCTTTGCTCCAATCGACATCCTTATACGGATTGGGATTTCTTTTATCATTCATCTTATAATTCTCCTGCAGTTGCTTCTATTGTCAATGGGGTATAACGGAGTGACGGATCCAAAATTTTTGAAAGCAGACCATCTGCAATTTTATCATAACATGGATCGAAAGACGGAATCTCCAACGCCGCAAATAAGGAGTTGGCATCACCACCGCATAACGGAATATGAATTCCGTGATGATGCATACGGTCAAGAAGAACGGCGGCGTGTTCCCCGTCATCTACAAAGAGAAAATCCGGCCGGTTCGGCAATATCATTTTTTCACATGCTTCATCGATTTGCTGCCGGATAGTGCATACTTCATTCATTTCATTTTGATATTCAAAGAGGTAATCCGGATTTGCCTCCAATCCGTTGGCTTTCATGGCAGCATGAAATTCGTCCCATAACATCCGTTCCGTTTGCCAAATGCGATTGCCTGACAACATTCCGATTTTCCGGCAGCCCTTTGCTTTCGCCCCGGCTATCATCTTTGTTAGCGCAGCGGTACGATCTGTTGTGACATAAGGACGATCCGGAATATCCGGTTTTTCCATATATACAATATCCTGTGCATGTTCAAACCGGCGGCGGAAATCCTCTTTCATTCCCGGATAATCGTGCGCAGCACAAATCACTCCGGTCACTCCGTATCGTTGAAACATGCGATAACTGTCTTCCAGATTCTGTATATTATCATGGGTAAAACTGGTAAGGATACGGACCCCCTGTGTCGCACAGGCTTTTTCGATCGCACGCAATAAACATTGATAGCGGTAACTGTAACCCGAATCCAGCAATATCCCGATCAGACGTGAATCACCGCCGGCAAGAATGGATGCCGCCATATTGGGGACATAATCCAATTCTTTTGCCGCCTGAAGGATCCGTAAACGTGCCGATTCGCCAACACGGATGGAGTCACTGCCGCCGTTCAGGACTTTCCCCGCAGCGGAGCAGGAAACTTTTGCCAGTCTGGCAACATCTGCCAATGTGATTTTATTCCGGTGAGTCATATTTTAACCTTCGTATTTGCAGTTGATATTGCGCTATATCAACTACTATACATCTCAATTATGGAAATGTCAAATTTTTTTTGATTATTTTTTTCGCTTTTTTATGTCGTGGTAATTATATAAAAAACGTGAGATGCGGCATTCCTGACCGCAATCTCACGTTTTCAAAAGTATGATTTACTATATCGTTCAGGCAAGAATACCTGCTGTCATACCGTAAGTCATATCATAGATCTTGTTGTTGCCGAGGGTGACGCTTGCGTAGCAAATCGCACCGGAGTTGTATTCGTTACGGCTTGTGAATGTATCGGTTGCAGTATCCCACAACAGAGCAATGGAACGGCCTTTTTCATCCAGACAACTGATCTTCAATGCTTTTTTGTCATAAGCATCTGCCGTGTCTTTGTCAAGAGCAAGAGTCAGTTTACCGGCATGATCCAGTTCAAATTTGAAGACGTCTGCTTTATCTTCATATCCGACCCAGCCCATGATATCGGCGCCATTCCACATGGTTGTGCTGTTGTTTTTGACAAGAGCAAATGTATCATCGGTGTTATCCGCTGCATCGGCAAAACTGTTGTACTGATTCAAGGTGATCTTGTAATCTGCACTTCCGCCTTTGGCTGCATTGGTACTTGTTACGCCAATGTAATATACGCCATTGCCCAGAACCAGATTTTTGGTCGTGATCGTTTTGCCTGCCGCAACCTTTGTTGACTGGAGAGCTTTTACTGTCTGTTTGCCGTTTTTCTGTGTGATCACTTCATTAATCGTGAAGGTCAAAGCATCGGTTGAATTGACAGTAAAATTCAATTCTGCGCCGGTGATCAATTCAAAACGGGCATAATCGGTTGCATCGCCATAGCCAACCCAGCCAACAATAGGATTCTGTATATTACATTCCCCAGTTGTTGTGAGACAATTATCATTTGTTCCGTCATCACCTTTGGTAAAGAATACAGAGTCCGCGCCCAGTTCCACGCTGTAATTACCGATTGTTCCGGTACTCTTGTTGGGTTGCTTTGCTTTTACTGCAAGATAATATTCCGCATCATCCGTCATCAGCAGATTTTTGATTTCAGCCAATTTTTTGCCGTTTGAACTGACATTTTTCACACTCTTCAATGTCACTTTACCATTTTTTGTGACCTTCTGATAAATCGTGAATTGTGCTGCTGCATTGCAATCAAAGATAAAGGAAAATCTGCCGGACATCGCAATATCCAGTTTGCGGTAATCCCAAACGTCACCATACCCGACCCATTCATTACTGATCAACGCATTAGACCTGCCTTCGCTCAATGAAATGACGGGAGCATTGTCTGTATTCGCCATGAAATCTTCCCAGGAGTCTGCATATTTGTTAGCAGCTGCAAAGGTTTCACCGGACATAAGAAGTTTGTAATCCACACTGCCGCCTTTTGCCGCCGTCGGCATATTGACTTCCACAAAATATTCATTCGCAGTATCAAGGAGAACATCTTTGATGACCGGGTTCTTTCCGCTTGCACTCTTGACGGATTTATACCCTTTTTTGCTGTTGTCGCGCATATACAGCGTGACTTTTACGTTTTCAGCAAATGCTTCATCAAAGGAGAATGTATATTTACCGGAAGTGGGCATTATGACTTTGAAGAAGTCGCTTGCATCACCATATCCGACCCAGCCTTTTGCACCGGCAGGATCTGCAAATTCCAAATTTCCCTGTACTGCATATACCGTATCGAAATCCGGTTTTTCAAACGCTTCAAACGTGGCTGTGAGCGAGAATTCCGTATTATATTTGCCTTTTCCGTTATCTGCGGATGTTACGGTGATATAAACGGTATTTGTATTGAGGAACAGCTTGGAAATATCCAACGTGTCTTTCGAAGAGGAAACTGTGACATCTTTCAATTTCTTATTATTGCTGTCATAAATCTGCAGTTTCACGTTTGCGGTGTTACCTTGTACATCAACAAAAAGATTGCCGGGTTCTGTAAGATCGATCCGAAAATTGTCAAGCGCGTCACCCAATCCGACATAATCGGATGCAGATGCCTGACCGGCAGGATCAAGTGTCAATACTTGTGCTTTGCTGAAGATATTGTCGTCAGAATAGAGATCCGTGCGTTCTTTGAGGATGACTGTAAGATCTCCGGTTTCTTTGTTCGTTGTTGCCTTTACCGTATAGGTGTCAGGTGTCAAGGCAAAATTGGTACCGGATGTAAGTTCGCCATTTTCGTAAGTTGCAGTGGCAACTTTTTTCCCTTTGCTGTTATGGACTTGAATGGTGATTTTGCCATTTTCAATACTGCTGTCAATATCAAACCAGGAGAAAACTTTACTGTCGCTGCTGCCATCTACGGTGAAGGTTTCAATTTCCGTCAGAACGTTCTTCTTGTCAAGCAGTCCGTAACCGCCTACATATTTCTCGTCATCCGGAGATACAGAAATGATATCGGTATAAGCCTCACTCCAATTGTTGAAATAGTTATTGGCTTCGACAGATACGGTATAATCACCGGCGGCAAGTCCGTTGACAAAGACCAGAGCTTCTTTTGAAATCTGCGGGGAAACAACCGTGCCGTCACCATCAAAAATCGTAATTCTGAACTCTTTTACAAACAAATCATCATAGGCTTCCGTTTCAACGTAAACCAGGTTGCCCAATGATGTGATATCGCAATCAAGAATGATGGGAACGGAATCTGAATCCAACTGTTTTACATCAAGCTGGTAGGTGACAAGCGGATTTTTCTTGAACATGTCGATTGCATCTTTTGCAAGCTGACCCAAATCGTCATATTTGTCGCACATTGTTGTGAAAATATCCACGGTATGATCCCCACCGGCATCTGCCACTTCTTCGTCAAAACGTTCCGGCCACAAATCACGGTCATCATCCAAGAGATCCGCAAGATCTTCTGCAATTTCGATTGCTTCTTCAATATTATCAAGGTCACCGGCATCAAAGCTGTATTTTACACTCGTTGCAGAAATGCCGATATAATAATCCTTTGCCACATCGCTGTCATTGTAAAGCAAACGATATGTCGTGCCATCACTTGCCGTGACGACTTCAGAGAAACCGCTGTCTGCTTTTGTTCCGTGAATTTCTTTTTCTCCAAATTCCCGGTCTTCGCGGACAGCGATTTTTACCTCTGCAGAGGTGGCAAACTCGCCGATTGTCGGCATCGTTTTGTGCAAAGCAAGAGCAATTGCTTCTCCGGGAGCAACTGTAATGGTGTAAGTATCACAAATTGCAGCATTCGCTTTTTCATCTTTTACGACGAGATCCAACTTTGCTTCCACCGTGACTACAAGTCCGCCGAAATATTGTGTTCCGAAATCCGAATCTACATAGATCCATTCGTTTTCACGAACGATTTCATACTTGCTTAATCCCATGACAGTTCCTCCTGAATTTTTTACAATATGTTATTTTGAAATTGCATCTTCAAAAGCCGTGCGGAATTTATCATCTTTTCTGTGTGCTTTCAATTCCTTCTGTTCCAGATAATAGGAAAGATTCGGGAATTTGAGTTTTTCCAATTCTGTGATACATTTTGCAAGGTTTGCACCGGTTTTGTTTGCGTTGTATGCCATGATCGCTCTGCGGGCTTTTACCAGACGGCCGTGGAGTTCACGGGAAATGATCCGGTTGAAAGAATGTTTTGCATTGTTGCCGACATAGAGACGGACTTCACGTTCTCCGCCATCCAGAGTGATACCTTTACCATTGAATTCCATCAATTCAAATTTTGCAACGCCGGAATCATCGGTTGTGACTTTGCGGATCGCATCGCCGGCTTTCAGGATCAGCATGGTTTTACGCATGGGATATGCCTGATTTTCTTCTTTGGTATCCACCAGGTCACGACGGCTCAGCAACGGTTCTTCGTCGTAACGGGAGGTGGATTCTGTATTCAGACCCGGATTCAATGCAGCCAGACTGAAGCAGTCAAGTTCCCAACACCAGGAATACGGGAAAATACCCAGAGTACCAACGTTCAGTACATGGCTGACGATCCCGAACGGCATCAGAACCAAACCCATGGGTACTTCATAAAATTCACGCCACCACTGATAGGGGGTAAAGCGGGAAATCGTGTTGTGTACCTGATAAACTTTGACCTGTGATGTTTTGTTGCCGGTGACTTTGAAGCGCAGAACGGCTTTGTTTTCATCACGTTCCAGTGATTCTACAACCGGAATGTCGTGTAATACCTTACGTTCATAGTCCGTTGTTGTTGTTTCTACATCTTCCAGATGGTTGCGGCATCCGCTTGTCAACATCATGGCTGTCCCGGCAAAACCGAGAGCAAAAACGATCATTAATTTTTTCATTGTTCTACTTTCCTTTTGTATGGTTTTATATTGTTTTTGTTTAATTCCGTTCCAATGCTTTTTCCAGCATACTCTGATAACTGTTATATTTCTTTCTGTATGTTTTCTGGAATGGTGCCGGATATTCTGTATAAAGTTCCTGGCAGAAATTCAGAAATTTTTCCGCCGCAAGATAATTTCCGCGTTCAATCAGCAGCGGTACATATTTTTCCATGGAAGTTTGGATATCTTTTGCCGCCATTTTTGCTAAATCGGAATCAATATTGTTGTCTTCATATTCCAAACGGATGGTCGCATGCAAAAGTGCCAGACCGGAAATTACTTCCACCGGTCTCGCATAGCGCAGAATTTTCTTTGCACAATCATAGGCATCCTGACTGTTTTTTACCTGCTGAAGATAACGGTTGAGCCAGAGAGATGCCGCATTCAAATCCCTCTGAGTCCCTGTCCCGGCAATATACATTTCCGCAAGCCGGCGCATGGCAGGACGATGCCGCGCTTCTGCTGCTGTTTTGATCCAGTGAAAACCTTTTGCCTTATCCGGTGTTTCACTTTCATCCAGATAATAAATCCCTAAATCATATTGCGCAACTACATTCCCTTTCGTTGCGTCCGGTAATAAACTGGATTCTTTAGAGCATCCGGAAATGGATAATGCCAAACATGTTGCTGCAACGGCAGTAAATACAATCTTTTGTTTCATGTTTTCTGCTTCCCTTATATTTAAGTTACTAAATAATATTTGCAATAATAAATTTGCACTGTTATGTACTAATATAAGTTGGAATTTCTGTTTTTCAAGTGATTAACTGCTAAATTTTATACTTTTTTTATGTCATATTCTGTGAAATAATCATTCTGCCGCCATTAATGCCATCTTCAATGCAGAGGCCGTGGAATAACGCAATTTATCACTGTCATCCAATGCCCCATCAATCACAGCAGCAAGCGCAGGTGTCAATTCCGGGTGTTTCCCTGCAATGGATAGCGGCGGCTTTTCAAAAGCGCGCATGGTTTTATCCCCGGTGAAATTACGCGGCGGGGTCCCCGTCAGCATGTAATACAAAACCGCGGCGGCTGCCCATACATCCACTTCCGGACGGGCGTATTTGTAATTGATCAATTGTTGTTTGCAGATGAAACCGAACGTGCCGGAAAAATCTCCGGTCTGTGTATTCCCGCTGAGCCCTGCCAGTTCAAATGCTTTTGCCAAACCGAAATCAGAAATCTTGGCTTCCGGAATATTTTCACTGACAGAAATAAAGATATTACGCGGGGTAATATCCCGATGGACCAGCCCTGTTACCTGGTGTTCCCTGTCATCCAGTTCGGATATTTGTGTAAAATGTAAATGGTGAATATAATCCAATCCATCCAGAATCTGATAGGTCAGATCAAGTGCAGTCCGCAGTTCCAATGTGCCGCCATGCAGTTCCATCCAATTCCGCAGTGTTCCGCCGGAACAATATTCCTGAATCAGAAAATGTGCTTCGTCATTTTTTTGAAAATCTTTCCATCCGATGATGTTCGGATGCTGCATACGCTTCAGATTTTCCACCTCACGCAGAAAATCCGTGCGGCAATCTTCAAAGGACGCTATGTCCGGACGCAATACTTTGATCGCCACTTTTTCCAGCGTTTCCGTGTTCTGCCCCAGGTAAACATCTCCCATACCTCCTTTGCCTAAATGACGCAGAGTGCGGTAGCCCGGAATGGAAAACAGATTGGATGCCGTTTGATTATTTTCCGGCAATTTATGAGTCCTGTTCGGATCTGCATTCCGTAAACGACAGTCATTACACAAAAATCCGCCCGGCGGCGGTGCATTCTTATCCGGCGGAAATAAAATATTTATTCCGCAAACAGCACAGGTTCGCATGGGCAATGTTTTGGATGACGGTAAAACCGGTGACCGCATACCGATGGAAAGACATTCCATACAAATCCGGTATCCGGATACCGGATCCACCGGCGTACTGTCCGGAAGAACTTTATGGCAGACATGACATTTCAACGGCTGTACCAGACTGACCCGGAACACATTGAATCCGATACGGATTGTATCATTATCTGATAATTCATAAAACGGCAGTTCTTTGCCTTCTGCCATTTTTGCATTCCCGATTTCATGTTCATTAAGAAACGTTCCGTTTTTGCTGCCGAGATCCCGGATCATTGCACGCGGCGGTTGAATATCCAGCAGACAGTGACAGCGTGAGATTCCCTCCGCCGCCTCTCCCTGCAGCTGAATATTACAGTTCGGTGCTCTGCCGATAAAACAAAGCATCCGGCTGTCGAAACGGTATCGGGTACCGGTATACGCACCTTCTATAACACTCAGAATGATTTTGCCTGCCATGATTTTACTCCGGAATTGAACTGCATTGTAAATATATCACACAACCCCATAATTTCAACCGGAAGAAACAAATGTTTTCCGGAAAAGAAGGTTCAAATGTTATATCCTGCACTTTCCCGGAAAATCTTTTTTTGTGTAAATTATGAAGTTAAAGGTTGAAATTTACACATACTGCGCTTCTTCGGCGGTTTGTTCCATAAAATCAACACTGCCGATTCCATTGTATAACTTTCCGTCCGTTTCTACCGAAACGCTGACAACGCAAAGGCTGTCATAATGAGAGTTTTTATGTGACATTCCCGACAATATGCCATTGGAACGGTATATTGTCACCTGGAAGAAACAAATGTTTTCCGGAAAAGAAGGTTCAAATGTTATACTCGGCAATATGGCGGCGTATATTACAACATGGGAGTCATATAAAGCGGCAAGCAGGTAAAACCATCTTTTTCCATAACATCACCATTATGAAGCAAAAAAGGCTTATTCAATTGCTGATCATACTTTTTGCAAAATTTTTTCAAAGAGGAAAATGTATAATTTTTGCCGGATTTCACTTCCAATGGAGAAATATTATGCCGACTTGTGATTTTATTTTTGGCAATCAGAAAATCAATTTCCATATTATTTTCAGAATTTTCACGGTCAGATTTGGAATAGAAATAAAGTTTATGACCTGCGGCAACCAGCATTTGTGCAACCATATTTTCAATGATCATGCCTTCATTGAATTCTAAAGTTCCGAACAGCAGTTTTTGATAAATTTCTTCACTTGTCATACTGCGTTCATCAAAAGCATGGCTGATTAAAAGTCCGGTATCAGCCATATAACATTTTATCGTGGTTCTATCCATATTCATTTTCAAACCGATCGAGGGTTCAGTTGAATTATATGCCGGATTTATGATCATTGCGTCATCAAGCCAGAACATAGCATCTTCATAATCTCTGAATCGGGCTTTTTTATCTAATGATGCCAGCCGGAACGTTTTTTCATGACGTTGAAGCTGCGATGGAATCTCATCAAAAATGGCTTCCACTTTCCGTTCATATCCTTTGGCATGTTTGATGATATCAGAACGGTAAAGAGTCAGAATATCTCTTTTAACAGTATCAACTTTGATAAAATCATGTTCCTTGACATATTCATTTATTGCCTGCGGCATACCGCCGATCAGCAGATATTGCCGGAAATAATCCATAGCTTTCCGGTGCATTGCCTGTCCCAACGGTTTTTGTGCAAGAAAACATTTCCGGATCAAAGGAAACAATGTTTCGTTGCCGATTGCCCATAAGAATTCCTCAAAATCAAAGGGATACATGGATAGATGCCGTTCTTCGGAAGGTATCACAATGCCATCTGCATTGGCTTTGATCGACATTAAAGACCCTGTTTCAATAAAATGATATCGTCCATCTGCCACCAGATATTTGATTGCAGCTCTGGCTTTCGGATATAATTGGATCTCATCAAAAACAATCAAAGACTTTCCCGGAATCAGGCGGGTATTGAAATATGCGCTCAAATAGGAAAAAAATGTATCCAAATCATTCAGATAATTTTCAAAAAGCGTTTTTACATCGTCCGTTATCCGGTTGAAGTCTATCAAAATGTAAGAATCATATTCTTTTTTTGCAAATTCCTCAACAATATAACTTTTTCCAACACGTCTTGCTCCATCAATCAAAAGAGCTGTTCTGTGAGCATCATTTTTTTTCCAGATCAGAAGTTTTTCATAAATTTTCCGTTTCATGCCAATCCTCATTGTTATCTCTAGAATAAACTCATTTTTCTATAATATTGCACGTTTTCAGGATTTTTCAAGTGCTGTTTTTCCACGTTTTCAAGATTTTTTTAGGGGTGAAAATACACGTTTTCAGGATTTTTCAAGTGCTGTTTTTTCACGTTTTCAAGATTTTTTTAGAGGTGAAAATACACGTTTTCAAGATTTTTTAAGTGCATGATTCCCACGTTTTCAAGATTATTACCCTCTGAATGTGCTTGAGGACACCTCTATTTCTTGATTCCGGCGAATTTTCGTTTTTGGCAAAGTCCAATTTGTAAGATTTGCCTATCCATAGAAAATTCATCCGTCTGAATAAATAGAGATACCCCTTAAAAACTATGAAATTTTACTTGACTTTATATTTCTTATATGATATATTATCACATAAATTTTATCTTTTAAGAAATGGAGTATCACAAATCATGGATGCAAGTAATGTATTGGTGACCGGCGGCACGCGTGGTATCGGTGCCGGAATCGTGAAAGAATTGGCAGCACAAGGACACAATGTCGGATTCTGCGGCAGAGCAGCACAAGATGCCGCTGTGGATGCGTTCCTCGCCGATCTGCGCAGCAATTACAACGGTAAATTTGCGTATTTCCAATGCGATGTTTCCAAGGCGGATGAACGGGAAAAAATGCTCGATGACTTTATTGCCACTTTCGGATCGTTGGATGTGTTGGTCAATAATGCTGGTGTCGCTCCCGATGTTCGTGCCGACCTCCTGGATATGGGCGAACCGAGTTTCGACCGTGTATTGAATATCAACCTGAAAGGTCCCTTCTTTCTGACGCAGGCGGCGGCAAAGCGTATGATTGCCAACAAGAACGGGAAATTTCAATGCATCATCAATACGGGCAGTGTTTCTGCGGATTATGCCAGTATCAACCGTGGCGAATATTGTCTTTCCAAGGCCGGTGTGGCGATGGCGACCAAATTGTTTGCGGTCCGCCTTGCCGATGAAGGAATTTGTGTTTATGAATTGCGCCCGGGGATCATTAAGAGCGATATGACAAGTGTCGTAACGGCAAAGTATGACAAGATGATTGCGGAAGGTTTGACTCTTCAGAAACGTTGGGGTATGCCGGATGATGTGGGCAGAGCTGTTACCATGCTGGTCAATGGCAGTTTACGTTATTCCACGGGGCAGGTCATCAACATAGATGGCGGACTTGTGATTGAAAGATTCTGAATATGAAAAAGTATAATACTTTGGTTATCGGCAGTGGTGCATCCGGGCTTGCGGCAGCGGTCCGTCTGGATGCGTTGGGGGTGAAGGATGTTGCCATTTATACGGAAGGCCTCGGCATGGGGACTTCCATCAATACGGGCAGCGATAAGCAGACTTATTACAAGCTCGGTATGTACGGCAAAGAGGGGGACAGTCCGGTAATGATGGCACGGGATCTTTCTGCCGGAGGTTCCATGCATGGGGATATTGCACTGGTGGAAGCCGCCATGTCGCCATTGGGATTTCATCATCTTGTGACGCTCGGCGTACCGTTTCCCCACGATCCGCTGGGGCAATATATCGGTTATAAGACGGATCATGACCCGAAACGGCGTGCGACAAGTTGCGGTCCGTATACATCCCGTGATATGTGTGTGGCGTTGATTAAAGAAGTCAAACGCAGAAACATTTCAGTCATGGAAAAACGGATTGCGGTCAAATTGCTTACAGACGATGGAAAAGTCCGTGTATGCGGTGCCATTTTCATCAATCGGGAAACCGGGGAAATGGAATGTGTGCAAGCGGAAAATATTGTATTTGCGGTTGGCGGGCCCGGCGGTTTGTATAAGACCAGTGTTTATCCGGCGGTTCATACCGGAGCCATTGGATTGGGGATCGAAGCGGGTGCAAAGGGTTGTAATCTTGCGGAATCCCAGTTTGGTTTGGCATCCATCAAATTCCGCTGGAACGTATCCGGCAGTTATATGCAGGTTTTGCCCCGGTTTATTTCCACGGATGCCGAGGGAAACGATGCGAAAGAATTTCTCCGGGAATATTTTGATACAACAGAAGATATGCTCAATGTAGTCTTCCTCAAAGGCTATCAATGGCCGTTTGCGGCGGGGCATGTACCCGGTTCATCCTTGATCGATATTTTTACGTATATCGAAACGGAACAGCGTCACCGCCGGGTATTTCTGGATTACCGTACCGATCCGGAAGGTTTGGATTTTTCCAAACTCAATGCAGAAACAAAAGAATATCTGGAACGGTCCGGTATTCTGTGCGATACCCCGTTGAAACGGTTGGAGATCCTGAACAGTCCGGCAATCGAATTGTATCGCCGGAACGGGATTGATCTGGCGACAGAAATGTTGGAAATTGCGGTATGCGCCCAGCATAATAACGGCGGTCTTGCCGGTAATATCTGGTGGGAATCCATCAATCTGAAACACTTGTTCCCCGTGGGGGAAGTCAATGGCACGCACGGTGTGACCCGGCCCGGCGGATCTGCGCTCAATTCAGGGCAGGCGGGCGCATTCCGTGCATCAGAATACATTGCCTCTAAATACCAGGCTGATACGATGGATGCCGCTGCTTTTGCCGCCATTGCAGAGCGGGAAATGGCGGTTCTTCAACTGTTGCAGCAGCAGCCGGCAAATTGTGACTGGCGTGCGGAACGGGCAGAATTTCAGCAGCGAATGAGTGAATCCGGCTCCTTTATCCGGTCTGCGGATAAGGTCACGGAGGCTCTTGACGGTGCCCACAAACAATGGCAAAGATTGTATACCGACGGTTTGGGCGGGCTTGCGCCGGAAGATTTAACGGAAGCCTTGCGAAATCGTCAGTTGTGTCTTGCCCATGTGTTTTATCTGGAATGTATTTTGATGCAGATTGACTATATTGGATCCCGCGGCGGCTCTCTGGTTCTTGCGCCCGATGGCAAAGAAATTTATGAAAAACTTTCCGATCCGTTCTGGCGGATGAAAGAAGAAAATACCCCTTATCGCCGCATGATGATGCTGTGCGGATTCGGCGGGAACGGCTATCCGGAAATTTATTGGGATGTGTGCCGGGATGTGCCGGATCCCGATGGCTGGTTTGAAACAGTCTGGAGCGATTACCGGTCGAAAAAGATTTATGATGATGAGGCAAAGGCATGATCTGTGATTTTTCTATTTTACGGGAATTACGGAAACAGCATGGCATGAGCATTGCAGAATTATCGGAAAAATGCGGTGTTTCTTCCAGTATTATTTCCAAACTGGAACGGAATCAGAATGTGTGCGAAATGGAAACTCTGTTCCGGATTGCCCGCAGTTTCGGCTTGACTCTTTCCGATTTTATTTCTCTTGCAGAAAAACGCACCTCCCATTTGGTCACAGCGGAACAATATCAATCCGGCGATTTCATGTTCGACCGGGTGGATTACGGGAATTTGCGGACGATGCACGCGGTTGCCCCGGCGGGCGCAAAACTTTCCAGTCCGGAATTGCATCGGGACGATTATGAATTGTGTTGGGTATTGAAAGGCAAAATGCGTTTTTCCCTGCCCGGCGAAAGTTACGAATTGAACAGTGGCGACTCCATTCAATTTGACGCATTGCTCCATCATGATTATGAAGCATTGGAAGAAAGTGAAATCATTATTATCCATTTGAAGAAAGGAAAACGGTTCTGAATATGGCACAAAATTATCGCAAAGTCATCGAATTCAAAACAGTCTCTGAATTCGACCAGTATCTTAAAAGTGAGAATATTTCCATCGGATTGACGGAAAATATCCCCGCCGACGGCAAAGCTGCCCTCGCCCAAAAGATTCAATACAAAGACCGGACCATCGGCAACCGTTGGGCGATCCTCCCCATGGAAGGCTGGGATTGTACCAAAGAAGGGGCGCCCAGTGAATATACCCATCGTCGCTGGATGAATTTTGCAAAAAGCGGCGCAAAACTCCTGTATGGAACGGAAGCCGCCGCTGTCATGCACACTGGAAGAAGCAATACCCGGCAGTTGACCGTTTCCGATCGGACCGCCGATGCTCTCAAAACCATCTGTTCCGATATGCATAAAGTTCACAAAGAAAAATTCGGAACGGATGAAGATTTGTATATCGGACTCCAGTTGACTCATTCCGGCCGTTATTCTCATCCGAATCGGGACGATGTTTTGGAATCCGTTACCGCGTACAGTCATCCGCTGCTGGATAAGAAGTTCGGCAATTCACAAGCGAATGTGGTCAGTGATGAAGAAGTGAAAAATATTGTTCAGCACTTTATCAAAGCCGCAGTGATTGCACAAAAAGCCGGATTCGATTTTGTTGATATCAAACACGCTCACGGCTATCTGGGTCATGAATTTCTGACGGCATACGATCGCCCCGGTCCTTACGGCGGATCGTTTGAAAACCGTACCCGTTTCTTCCGGGAAATTGCCGAAGGAATCCAGAAAGCCGCCCCCGGATTGGAACTTTCCGCCCGCATCAGTATTTTTGATATTTTCCCCTTTGTCAAAGGGGAAGACGGCGTAGGAAAAGCCATGGAATGGGAAGGACATTATCCTTACGCATTCGGCGGTGACGGATCCGGGATGCACATGGATGAAAATCTGGAAGAACCGGTCAAATTCGTCAAAATGATGCAGGAATATGGTGTTGGTCTGATTTGCGCCACCATTGGAAGTCCTTACTATAACGTCCACATGCAAAGACCGGCATATTATCCGGTTTCCGATGGATACCAGATGCCGGAACATCCGCTGTATAACGTATCCCGCCATATCAAAGCGGTGGATGAATTGCGGAAACGCTGTCCGGGCGTATTGGTTGTAGGGTCCGGCTATACCTGTTTGCAGGAATATCTCCCCAATGCGGCGGAATATGCTGTTGCCAATGACATGACGGATTTTGTCGGGATTGGCAGAATGGTGTTGAGTTATCCGGAAATCTGTGCGGATACATTGGCTGGCAAACCGCTTGACCGGTGTCGGATCTGCCGGACATTCGGCGATTGCACCAGTGCGCCCCGGAACGGCATGATTTCCGGGTGTTATCCGCTGGATCATTTTTATAAATGTCTTCCGGAAGCGGAACGGTTGAAAGAAATCAAGAAAAATTTGAAAAAATAAGGATATCTGAATTATGATCTATTTTTTTGCTGACAATCATTATGGTGTTCACCCCGGCAAAGTGATTTTTGAACATCTGCCGGAATCTCTCAAAAATAATATCACATTCCGGGAAGATGACTGGTCCGTTCTGGAACAAGCTCCGTGGGAAGAAAATTGCGACCTGCTGATTCTTGATATGATCGGAGCCACATGTAATCTGCCGCATCCCGGTCCGGAAGCGGAAAAACGCATCCGCCGTTATTTGGAAGAAGGGGGAAATATGTTGCTTCTCCATGGATCCAGTGCTGCATTCTGGCAGTGGGATTGGTGGCGTAAGATCGTTGGTTTCCGTTGGGTGCGCCCCAACGATCCGGATGGAATTGAAGCCTCCACACACCCGGTCAAACCGTATGACTTGCGGATTTGCAAAGTACGCCATCCCCTTGCGGAAAAATTGATTCCGTGTCAATTCCCGGAAGACGAGATCTATACCAATCTGGAACAGGTCTGTCCTGCAACAGTTTTGATGGATACCTATATTGAAGAAGGTGTTTTCCCTCAATGTCTGGAAAATGCGACACCGTGGGGCGGAAAATTTGTCCATTTCATCCCCGGTCACAGTGCGGCGGTGACAGCTGATCCATCCGTGATTGCCAATATTACGGCGATTGCCGAATACCTGATGAATTGAGGGATCCGGGAGATAAAATCTGAAAAAACGGCGGATTATTCATCATAATATCATGCTTTTTTTCAGATTTTTTCATCTTTGGGATTGATTTTCTCGACTTTTGTGATAAATTACTGTATCAACGAATAAATAGTGCCCTGGTAGCTCAGAGGATAGAGCAACTGCCTTCTAAGCAGTGGGTCGGGGGTTCGATCCCCTCCCGGGGCACCATTTTTTTTGCCTTTTTTGAGCTCAAATCACCACTTTTTTCAAATTCGTGACATATGATGAAAAATAGTGATTTATAGTGGTTATGTGACAAAAATTCCACTATTTTTCCACTATTTTTTACATCGTTTTTCAACTCATTTATTTGTTATCTGAAACAATTCTTGAAGAAAAAAGTTCTCTCTGACCTTTCGGGGCATTCCCTTTGGTACTTGTCTTGGCTAAATAACTGGCTCTCCGGAAGCACTCCTCTTTCTTGTCAGGTCTCCAGGGATCATCATACCGCAGCAAGATCAATGATGGGACGCTCGAAATCAAGCAAAAGAAGAAATCAAAAGAAAAAGTGCTCATTTTCGCATTCTCTGTCAAAAAGTGGCTGCAGGTAGAAGAGAGTCAAAAAGAATCTACTTAATTTAACAAATAACTCGTTATAAAACTTGACTTATCCGTTTTATATGCTATTTTATCAATAGTTATAAAACAAAAGGATGTAATCATGGCAAAGCCGCAAATCGTACTGTTACCAAAAACGCAACTATTATTGAAGGACCTTGGCGAAAAACTGCGTCTGGCACGTCTGCGTCGCAACATTACCGCCAGATTGGAAGCCGAACGTGCGGGGATCAGTGTCTCGACTTTAGCACTTATCGAGAAAGGTTCTCCCACAGTGGCAATTGGCAGTTATGTGCAAGTGCTCGTGACATTGGGATTGGAGCAGGATCTGCTTCAGGTCGCAGCCGACGATGAATTTGGTCGTAAACTGCAGGATGCAGGTTTACCTCAACGTGCCAGAGCATCCAAGAGGCGCAAAACATGAATCATCAAAAGACAATATACATTTATTTCAATGAAGAATTTATGGGGAGTCTTATTGCATTTCACAGTCGAGGCAGTGAGGTCTTTACCTTTGAATACGATACGGAATACTTGCGGCAGCATCCGGATCAATCTCTCGACCCGGATCTGCAACTTTATAAAGGGACACAATTTACAAACAAAAAGAACTTCGGACTTTTTATGGATTCTGCACCGGATCGCTGGGGGCGTAAACTGATGCAGCGCAGAGAAGCAATTCTCGCAAGACAGGAAAAACGAAAAATCAATCCTCTTTTTGAATCTGATTATCTTCTCGGGGTCTATGATGAAACTCGAATGGGGGCATTACGTTTCAAATCAGAACAAAATGGAAACTTCATGAATGATGATACCGCCATGGCAGCTCCTCCGTGGACACGACTGCGTGAATTGGAAGAAGCTTGCCGTCACCTGGATCAATCTGATACTGAAAACGAAAACAAGTGGCTCACCATGCTGATCGCTCCGGGGTCATCACTTGGAGGTGCCCGCCCGAAAGCAAGTGTCTGTGATAACGAAGGCCATCTCTGGATCGCCAAGTTTCCAGCTCACAACGATACAAGCAATACCGCAGCCTGGGAATTCGCTGCCATGCTGATGATGAAGGACTGCGGAATCAGAACTTCTGAATTCAAATTGGAAAAGTTTTCAAAATACGGTTCCACATTTCTGACCAAACGTTTCGACAGAAAAGGTTCAGAACGTATTCATTTTGCTTCGGCTATGACTCTTCTCGGCAGGAATGATGGGGCAAATGCTGACAGTGGAGAAAGTTATCTTGACCTGGTCGAGTTCATCATTCAATGCGGGAGTAACCCGCAGCAGGATCTGCAGGAATTGTGGAAGAGAATTGCCTTCTCTGTCGCTGTCAGCAATACAGATGATCACTTACGAAATCACGGATTCCTTTTGGAAAATGGAGGATGGCGTCTTTCTCCCGCGTATGACGTCAATCCATTTGCTGCGGGAACCGGCTTGTCACTTAATATTAACGAGTATGATAATTCATTGGACTTTGACCTTGTTCTTGAAGTCGCCCCCTATTTCAGATTGAAACAGAAGAATGCGGAATCAGAACTGAAACGGATCAGATCAGTTGTATCTGCATGGAATGAATATGCTTCCAGAGCCGGGATTGGACGAGCCGAGCAGGAATTCATGCAGAACGCATTCCGTTATTGACCTGTAAGCATCTTTTCTATCAAATCATAAACATTCTGTATCTGATCATCTGAAAGCCGATCAAGGTTCCGGATAATCTCTTCTTTTCTCTCCGGATGAGGGGAAGATAACAAATGTTGTGCTGTTCCTCCGGAGAGAAATGCTGGAATTGCTTTCAAGAATTTCTCTTTATCCTTACGATTTGCATGAGCCTGATAATGCCTGGTCATTTCTGGAGTCATGTGACCAAGAACACTTTGCACGATACTCAAAGGAACATTATAACAGCCCGCAAGATAAGCGTAAGTATGGCGCAGGGAATGGACATCTTTGATACTTACAGATTTACTTCTTCCTTCGATTTTTCTCGTAGTGCAAATTCCTATTCCGCTTAAAAAATTCTTAAAACGATAAGAAATTCCACTTGGATTTGTCAAATATATCTGGGCATGTTCCGGCAACACATACTCACTGTCAAGATTCAATTGTTTCTGTTCATTAAGAAAATCTCGGAGAGGAAGGGAAATCGGAATCTCCAAGAGTGCATTTGTTTTCCGACGGCGTCGAATGATCCAATTACCCTGAATTTCACTCCAACGCAAGGTACAAATATCTCCTTCACTTAAACCGGTAGAAAGACCGATCACAAATAAAGGACGCACGAACTCCTCCATATTGTCATTGATCAGCTGCAATTCTTCCAAAGTAAAGGCTTCTCTTGTTTCACTGGAATTTTCCATAAAGTTGAAATGGAATGGATTATTATCGAGTCCCGCATCTTCACGAAGGTGCTCAAATACCGATTTCAAAGTCGTATGATAAACATTGACTGTTCGTCCGGAAAGAGCAGTTTGTGCTTGATATGATGCTTTTGTTCCATTGGCAACTTCCCGGGTAAATCTTCCATTTTTACGAAGATAAGAAATGTATTGTTCTGCTTGAGTCCGGGTTACTTCATGCATCAAACTTATTTCTGGAAAATGATATTGCATAAACGCAAGAAAATCGTTCCAATAGCCTCGCTTGGCATACTTTTGTTTTTCACTGCATTGACGTCTGGATGGTTTCTGCAGATAACATTCAAAAGCATCTTTCAAAGAAATTGCCTGATCTCCATAACGGACTTTTTGAATTTGTCGAATGATAGCTGTCTTGCTTTTTTGTTTCAAAGCCTCTTCTGCTTTAATACGCTCCTGTTTCTCATATTCCTCAGCATTACGTTTTTTAGTACAGCCGATGCAACGGCCTTTGAATCTTTTCCCATCCAGCATAAACTCGTAGTAATACCACTTTGTTTCTCCTGAAGAAGTTTTCTGTTTATATACGCTCATTGAGAACTCCGATACCAGTATTTATTTTCTTGAATTATGGTGGTACAATATACTGCAAAAAGAAGAATGTCAAACAGAAATTCCACTATTTTTCCACTATTTTAGTAAAAAATCACGATTTTAAGTACGAAATACAACTGCCTTCTAAGCAGTGGGTCGGGGGTTCGATCCCCTCCTGGGGCACCATTTTTTGCTTATTTTGCCGGATGATATGATACCATCCGGCTTTTTTTCTTTTCAGATTTGTGTTTAGAATCACTCCTATCCGGAAATTTTTACCGGACAGGAGTGATGGGATATCTGTAATCATAAATTGTTATTTTATATTTTTTTTGTTTTTATGATTTGCATTTTAAAAAGTATGGTGTATATTTAGAATCAAGTTGCACTCGTAGCTCAGCTGGATAGAGCGATTGCCTCCGGAGCAATAGGTCGTAGGTTCGAATCCTGTCGAGTGCACCATTTTTTTGCCCTTTTTTTACCTGTTATGGAGGTCTTCCCGATGCGTGATAATAAATTCGATGTCTATAATCGTATTCAAGATAAAATGCTTGTACTTCTTGTGGGGCAGTCCAATATGGCGGGGCGCGGATATGCCGGACCCGATGATCTTACGGCGATTCCCGGTTTGCTTATGATCCGTCCCGACGGACAATGGCAGCCTGCAATCGAACCGATCACAAGAGACCGTAAATTTATCGGAACGTTTCAGGAAAACGGCGAAAAAATTACGGGGGATGACCCATTTGAAACCGTCCTTCCGCAAGGAAATCAGAAAGTGTGCGGTGTCGGACCCGGCAGAACGTTCGGTCGACTTCTTGCAGAAGCGAATCCGGAGAGGACCGTGGGGTTGATTCCGGCGGCAGTCGGCGGTACTTCCATTGCGGCATGGATGCCCGGCGGTGTGGATGACTGGGATGCAACCAATCATCCGTATGATGTTGCGATCCAGAAAGCAAAAGAAGCGCAGAAAACGGGTAAAATTGTGGCGATTCTCTGGCATCAGGGGGAAAGTGATGCCAATAAGAATACGGAAAATTATACCGGAAAATTACGTACCGTTGTTCAGAATTTCAGACAGACTCTGCAATTAGGGGATGATGTCCCGTTCATTGCCGGTGATATGGCATCTTTTTATGAAGAAAAAATCAGCAGCCATATCGATATCGTGGACAATGCACTTGAAACGCTTGCGGCAGAAGATCCTGCGTTCCGGAGTGTCACGACGAAAGACCTGATGCACCGCGGTGACAAATTGCATTATGACACTGCATCTCAGCATGAACTGGGCAAACGTTATTTTGCGGCTTATCAGAAATTCATTGCAGATAAGAAATAATGCCTCTTCGACGGTTTATGCCATAGAATCAGATCTCCTTTGAGCTTGAAAATTCCGGGAACTGCTAGAGTTTGAATTTGAAGTACTCACGAAATCATGTAAGAAAAGACTCAATGTCCGAAAGAATTTAGAATCACTGTTAGACAAGCCCCGAATGGGGCGGCAAGAGTCAGACAGCCCAGGGTGAAGCGCA
>JAFVSW010000080.1 GCA_017503545.1 Lentisphaeria bacterium
ATATTCATAACGGCCGTCAGCAGTAATTATTACGGTATAAATTTTCCCCTTCCACTCCTTGACAATGCGCGCCCCCTGTATTATTTGTCTGCTTTTATCTGTTTGTTTCAGATTTGCTCTATCATCAGCCTCTGCAATTTTTCTCAATACAAAGCGATCTGATTCAGAAATGCCCCCAAGGTAAATTTCCTGCAACTTTGCAAAAAGGCGTTTCTTTATATTTTTGCCATTTGAAAGACCACATTCAAATCCGAAAAGATCAAAAAACATTTCTTTCTGTTCTGTTCCGGTCAAATCATCTATTTGTGAAAGTTTCCTTTCCAATATAATTTTTTTATCCATTAACTCGTAACTCCTTCTGATTTTGTTATATACAAGCATGGATTTTGCGATTTATCCAACCTTCCCGCCCCTCCGCCGCAACAGTAATGAAATGTTTTGCAATCGTTTCATTTTATTTCATTTCAAATTGATATTCAGCGATTGCTTTTACCGTCATAATGAGTATATTTCCCTTAGGTCAGAACTCATTTTATCCTATTAAATCAACAAAGAGGTCCCAATGGCTATTACAAGACTGAAACATTTTGCAGCAATATTTTTAACCGCAGCACTTCTGCCGCTCGCTGGAGCTGAAAAAATTCTGTTTTGGAGTTTTGATACAGCGGATGCACTGCCGGATACTCCGGGAGCATCGTGGATCGGCAAAAAACGCGGAGAATGTATCTCAGACGGAACGCATGGAAAAGTGCTGCGGGTCGGAACAGATAAATCCGGCAGCAAAATCCTTTCTGCAGCAGTAACGCTTCCGGTAAAATCGGGGTTGAATACCGGTTGCGTAAGTTTTAAAGTAAAACCGGAAGATTGGGACGGCAATCAGAAAGATTTCCGGAACTTTATTGATCTTGGCAATGATGCCGGAGAAAAACTTTCCATTTACCGCCTGCATAACTCCAAAGGCGTGTTTATCGTAACCCTCATGAGAAAAGACGGCAAACGTGCCGACGCCGGATTTGATATGTCAAACTGGAAAAAAGGGCAATGGTATCATCTCGCCGTGTGCTGGGATCCCCAATTCATCCAAATCTACCAGAATGGCAAACTGATGCGCAAAACCCCCGTCAAAGGATTCCGTTTTTCACATCCGTTTTCCACACTTGAAACCGGAAAGTTTATCAAAACATATAACGGCGGTCACATGCGGATGGATGATATCACTCTTTACAACGCCGCATTGAGCAGAGAAGAGGCGGAAAATATTACGCAGCCCCCCTCCCCCGGCATACTGGTCAACGGCAGAATCAGGATGACAACTGATCCCAAAACCGGCAGTTTCACCCTGATAATCCCGGAGAGCGGACGCAAAATTTCTTCTGCCGGCATGCCGCTTTTTTCATTCCGTCTCTTTGATGAAAATGCCCGTAAAGCAAATAACAAACCGCTCAACGGCAAAGGGCATTTCTGGGGTACTCCCCTTGTGATGAATGGTAAGGAAATCACCAGCTCTGATTGTAAATTTCTCCGTATGGAACGTCCGGCAGACAACCGGGCGGTCATGGTCTGGCAGCATCCGGCGGCAGAGGTGAAAGTATTTTTTGAAGTAACGGAACACGGTTTGAAACAATATGCCGAACTGACCAATACCGGAAAAGATCCGATTTATGAATTCGTCTCATTTTCAGCCTCTCTCGACCGGAAGCAAAATGAACATGTTGTCGTCCCGTTCCCGCCCCGGATCGGATTGGAATTTTCAAAACTGATTTCCTATACCTGGGCGATGAATTATGCCTGGGACGGATTTATTATCAGAAAAAAAGACGGCGGACTCCTCGCATTTGACCGCTGTCAAGATATTGAAAAACAAATTCTTCCCGGCTGGGGAAATATCCGGACCAATCCTCAAAGCAACAAGCTTGAATTTACCGGAAAAACCACCATGTTTGTCCGTCCGGGCGAAAAACGCAGTTCCATTGCAGTGTCGATCCGCAATTTTTCCACGATCCGTGAATGGGCGGATCATTACCGGGATTTGAATTTCCCGAGCGGAATCAAAACATTGTCTCAAAAACTTACCAAAGAACAGTTTGACAAATTTTCCAGAGCCTATCTTGCCCCCACATGGGCAACGATCAGAGGTGCAATCTCCATCGTGGACCGGGCTCCCGGTGTTTATATCGTTCATCCGCCGATCTACATGCACCATTGTAAAGGTCAGAGGTCAAACTGGGACGCTTTCCCGAATTATTTTCCGCCGGCAAAACGGGTCGGAACCATGGCTGATTTCGAGGTTTTGATAAAAAACACAGTCCGCTCCGGAGGAATCTTCATGCCCAGAACCAGTTTCTACTACTGGGGATGCGGTTCTGATTTCGATCTTGCTTACGGGTTGGAAAAAAATGCCATTGTCCGTATTGACGGCAAACCAAGAACTGCAATGTGGGCTCAACCGGGATATATGGTAAGCCCCTCCTCCCGGCAGGTTCTGAACTATCTGGATGAAATTTTCAACAAGTGGAAAAAGCTCGGAATCAACGCTTATTTTACCAATGTCATTGGAGCTCAACTGCCGGATCACAACAGTTTTGACTTTCACCCGGATGCTCCCGGACCGGATTTGTTCTACTCTCAACTCTTCAAACTGCACAAAAAATACGGTCAGCAAATTCCGCTGCTGAGTGAAGATGGAGCTTTCTGGAGCATGCCTTATCAGGTGGGGATCTGCGGATACAACCCCTGGCTTTCTCCGGTTCCCGGTAATCTGGAACCCAAGGGAACGCTGGTTCGTCCGGCCCCTGAGTTCGCACTGTATCTGATGCACGAGTATATTCGTTTCTACACCAGCAACACGAACTTTTTGAATGCGGCGTCCTCGCCCCGTGCGCTGGCAACCAGCCTCACGCTCGGAACCGGTTTGAAAGCAGGTTTTGTAAATGAAAACGAAATGACCCGGGAAAAACGCAGGTGGATGCGAACGACGGCTCTCATTGCCGGAGAGATCCACAATTTGAATTACGGTCAACGTCTGAACTCCTATACGGAACAGGGCGGAATTGTCACCGCAGTCTACGGAAAGAACCTCAATCTTGCCAACTTCTCCGGCAAAGACTATGTCGTTGATGCGGCCGGATATAAAGCCGTGATCGCCCATAACGGATTCCTCTTTGTATCTGCTGATCAGAACCGGATCGCCGGATTTTTCAAAGAATTTGCAGGAAACAAATTCCGGCATCCGCTTCTGCTGGTCATGATCCGCGAGGGCAGAAAAGCGAGGATCTATGCACCGCTGGAATTGCAGGATACGCCCATTGAAATCGAGGGAGTCAAAGCCGTCATTCCGGCATATCCAGCCGTTATTGCCAAAAAGATCCCGGGTATCAGAATCGATTTTGTCAACCGCTCCTTCACTGCGGACCCGGTCATTCCAGATACCGCAATTCTGCCCCGTTCCGGCAGTGCTGAACGAATTCCGCTTCCGGCTCCGGAAGCAGGGCATAAAACAATTTTGACCTGGCAGACTGGAGAAAAACTGCCGGCGGTTTTACAGCATCTGAAAAACGATCTGAATCCGGTTGGACTGCATATCACTCGACCTGTTTCGTTTGACGTGGAGGGTATTTCCGGAAAAATCGCATTTGAAATCGGAATAAAATTCAACCGTTATCCGGAAGAGCCCAAAGGTGACAGCCTGCCGCTGCTGAGTTCCGGCAGCAGTTTCAAACTGTTCATGACAATTTACACCGGCAGATTGCATTTTTCAAGCGGAAAATCCCCTGCAGCCAGCTCCTGGGGCATGGCTTTTGAACCCGCCGTACACAACATGATCAAAGCGGTTCTGAACGGCAAAGAACAGTTGTTGACATTCAACAAACGTTCATTCAAGAATCTCAACTCAAACTTGTTCCCGTCAGGAAAATCATCCTGGCTCCTGGGGTTCAATAATTGTGATTTCACCATTACTTCAATTCGAATATCAACCTTTTAAACCTGGAGGAACAGATGATCAAACAATCCAAATCCAACGGTGCTTTCCGGAAATCTCAAGCGCACTCCGCTTTCACGCTCATTGAACTGCTGGTGGTGATCGCGATCATTGCGATTCTGGCAGCGATGCTGATGCCGGCATTGCAGCAGGCAAGAGAACGCGGACGCAGTGCAAATTGTTTCAACAATCAAAAGCAGCTTGGGGCAGCATTTGCAATGTATCAGGGCATGTCGGATGACTTTTTCCCGACATCCAATGCAGCAGCATACGGCGGAAACTGGGAACACAACTCCTGGAGCGGTCTCTTTTTCAAATCCAAATTGATCACCGCCAACATCGGTATGTGTCCCACACTTGCCGGTCAATACACCCATGTTCAGAACAAAGAATTTTTGAACCGGGCAAAAACCACGGATCATGAAGCAATCAACTATTCTCTTTTCAGCTATTTCGGTTATGCCTATAACTGTTATTTCGGAGGATACTCTGTCGATGGTGCGGCATTGAACACGATACCCAAAGCCGGCAAAGTCCGCCATGCCTCAAGAAAGTTCCTGACGATGGAATCTATCGGAGAATGGGGGGACAGCAATACACTGCGCGGATATGCTCACTTTCATGCGACCTTCGCCGGGACTTGGAATGTGGACAGCCGCTGGACCCGTCTTGCCAATCCTCATGGCGCACCCGATGCAACGAAAAACACGACCGGCGGTTCAGCCAATGTGCTGTGGGCGGATGGTCATGTGTCCTCGCTGCAGAATGCAACGCTTTCAGTGGCGGTATTCAAGAACAAGGCCTATTTCAAGCCGGATACCGAAGAACATTACTGACATCTGGCAACAGAACTGCCGATCACCGTCAGCGGAGGGATCACGGTATCCGAAGAACAATGTTCTCCATTGATCTGCGTTTGCAGCATTTCCACGGCTCTCCCGGCGATGCGTTCAAAATCCTGAACCACGCCGGAAGCCGGCGGATAATAATACCCTGCAAAAGAGGGCGCGATCCAGGTCATAACAGAGACATCATCCGGAATTTTCATCCCGAGAACCTGCAGGGCCTGATAAATTTCAACTCCGGCAGTTTCTCCGTTTCCGATGAGAGCGGTGCAGCCCCGATCCAGCAGAGATTTCACCATTGAGACCGTATCAGTCTGCGTGCTTTTTCCGGCAAGCAGATCATCCGGCAAACCATTTTTACGCATGACCTGCAAAAAAGCCTCCATACGATTGAGATAATAAGGATGATCTTCCCGGCAAATCAATTGAACACTGTCCCCGAAAAGTCCGATTTTCCTGTGTCCCAGTTCAACAAGAGTCGTCGCCATTGCGGCACATCCGGCGCAGTCATCGTTACAGACAGAATAAATACTGTGCAGATGCGCGGCAGAACTGTTGATGCAAACCAATGGTATGTTATGATGATTTCCCCAATATTGCTCAATGCCTTCCCGGAGCAGAGAAATTGCACCG
>JAFVSW010000011.1 GCA_017503545.1 Lentisphaeria bacterium
ATCCGTTTGTTTTCCGGCGGTTCCTGCAGGGAGATAACGGAAACCGAATGTCCTGCTTCCTGAAATTCCCGGGCGAGTACAGCGAGAATCTTTTCTGCACCGCCTGCGCCGAGACTGGTTATAACTTGCACTATTTTCACAAAAAAACTCCATGATTAACGTTCTTCTTCCATAATTATACGCATTTTTTTGAAAAAAACAATAGAAAAAGAATGGAAAGTTTCAAAATATATGCTACATTACAGAAATGTCAAATCAATTATCAGGAAAAAAACGATGAAACGCTTATTGATTGTACTGTTTTGTATCTTTTCCGTGTTTGCGGCTTATGCAACAGATGCGGAAGCCAATGAATGTATCAAAGAAGCCGCCGAACTCCATAATAAGAAATCCTTCCGTAAAGCAGCCGCGCGTTACATGGATGCCGTCCTGCTCGCCGATACCCCCGCTCTGAAAGCCAATGCGCTGATCGCGGCTTCATTGAGTTACCGGAATGCAAAACTCTACGGCAAAGAATTTGATTGCATCGAACGACTGATCAAAGAACATATCGCTCACGTTGATTTTCAGCGTGCCATCGACCGGCAGTTCGAAATCGCAGATACATTCTTTGACGGACATCGTGATACCGCTGTTTTCTGGCTTCCTTTCATCAAAGATTCTGACCGCACCAGAGAATTTTATGAAACTGCTTTGCAGAATGCTTCCTGCGCGAAACAGGCTCCCAATGCAAAACTCCGTCTGGGAAATATCTATTTGGATGATAACAAACCGGAACAGGCTCTCCCGTTCTTCCGGGAAATCATTTCCATGCACCCGGAAACGGAAGCGGCACGTTATGCCTCTCTGGAACTCATGTATACTTACATGCAACTCGCCCGCAGAGGTGATGGCGATGGCGCATGGAGCCGCCTGGCAAAGTCCGCATTGACCGATTTTCTTGCACAATATCCCAATGACCCGGAAGTGCCCTGGGCAAAAAAAGCCCTGGATGAAATCAATACGCTGGATGCAAAACGGATGCACGGACTGGGAGCCTATTATCACCGGACCGGACGGAATGACCTGGCGGAACGCTATCTTGCCCGCGTGATCCGGGATCATGGCGAAACGGAAGATGCAAAACCCTCCGAACGTCTCCTTGCGCAGATCGATGAAGATTACACTCCGCCACCCCCCGATGCTCCCCGTAAAGAAAAGTATGTTCATACCTTCAAACGCAATACGATTCCCATTGAACGCAATCCCATTCTTGTCGTTCCGGAAAACAGCGACGGAAAATGGTTGCTGCCCATCCGCGATCTGAAAGCGGATATTCATTTGGATTCCAATAAAGATGTACCGGAAAGGATGGTCAATAAAGATGAATTTTAAGATGAAACATGCACTTATCCTGTGCGGAATGATCGCCGCATTTTTTCTCTCCGGCTGCGGATACCGTATGGGGAACATGATGCACCCCCAGATCAAAACCATTGCATTCGCCGAGATCCGCAATGACAGCAAAG
>JAFVSW010000012.1 GCA_017503545.1 Lentisphaeria bacterium
AAAGAATAAAATACAAATCCGATTCCAATGACCACGATCCAGCACAGGGGAATCATGAGCGCAACTGCAACTGAAAGTAACAGTAATACGCCAAAAATAATGTAAGTAATGGGGGAAGTTTTCTCCTGAATGACTCCGTAACGATACGCATGCGGGTATTCCATTTTATGTTTCATTTCAACCCCGCTGAATGAAACTTCCGGGCGTTCAATGGCTAATGCCGCATGGAAACGTTCTGGCGAAATGGAAGAAATGTAACTTTTCAGAGCCGCCGGAACTGTTATTTCTTTCCGCGATACCATACGGAAAAAACTGATTGCCAAAATCAACCCAACCAGATACCAAAATGCACACTCTCCCCAGCGGATCATTCCCCAATGGCCGCGATACCAGAACATGATCGCACTTTTCTGCGGATTTTCCGGATTCACGATCACCTGCCGCTTTTTTCCGACTTTCAAATCAGGGAACGACTTGCTGTCATAAACGATCCGGTTTCCCCGGTATGTCCGTTTTTTGTAGGTGTATTGATATTCCACATCGGCAACTCGTTTGTAAGATTTGCCACTACGGACTTTTTTACTGGTGTTTTTGAGAATGACACCATCGACTTTGTCCCAATTTTTGATATAGTCGTTCCACGCCAACTGGGAACACATACTCAAAAATCCGAACAAAAGCAGAAGGATCATTCCCGCACAGCAGATGATCTTTTCGGCACGATTGGAATGTAAAACCCGATTTGCCCATAGCTGAATATCGGGGATCGGCAGAGTTGCGGCAGCGTCTTCAAGCGGTGAGATACGGCTCTCCAGTTCATTTTTTACTGCCTTGGCAGTTTCCGCAGAAAAAACATTGATATTCCAAGATTTGACTGTGCCGGAACTCAAATGAAAATAAATTACAGCAGGAACTTCCTGTTTTTTATGTTTTTGGTGAAAATATGACAAACGGATTATTTCGGCATAATTTATTCTGACGGGAAATATCGTACAATAGTAAATCGTTGCATAGTCACGTTCAAACCGTATGCGCCAGCAGAAGCACAGCCATAATGCGATACCCAGAATAATCGTCAGGGCAAAGCCGAATATTTGTCCCTTCTGCAGTCCGGAAAATCCTTTTTCCCACAAAGTAATACTGAATAAACCAAGCCCCAAAAGCACGAACATCCCGCCTAGAAGTGTCGGTGGTCCCATTTGACTGAAAAATGTCTTGCTCTCTTTGTGGGAAATACTCATAATCTTACCGTTCCTTTATTCGTCTTCTCGGAGCAATGGATCACCTTGTTATTCCCATTGACGACAGCTGACACCACCGACGGATGAACATTGGCTGCCGATGCTATATCTTTTATTGTCACACGCTTCATGAATAATACCTTTAATCAAACGTTTGATTAAAGAGCCAATTTCAAAACGTTTTGGCTAACTTTCAAATTTTAAATCGAAATGCAGCTCGGATCGTTCGTATTCCAGTTCATTCATGAATTCGATCCGATAATCGGGGCATCCCGGTTCGCGGGCGATCTCCAGAATCACAAACGAATAGAACGGGGAGTTCACATAATACTGTTCTCCCCGGTGCAGACTGCGAAGCAGCAGTTTGTGTTCACCCTTGCCTACGATCTCACGCAGAGGGATCCAGACCGATTCCGTACCGTTCACGATCATATCGTCCTTCGGTGTCCTTTCACGCTGGAAGCCGGACTTCCCTATGTAACCGAGTTTTCTTTCTCCGTTTTCCGTCTTTTCACAGAGCTCGCAGTAATTGTCATACAGATCCCGGATCATGGAGCCTTCATAGGAGATTGGCAGATCGGGGATCCTTACACGCAGGAACCATTCAGTGGCGGAACCGTGTCCGGCCCGGTTTTTGCGCTGTTCCTCCA
>JAFVSW010000081.1 GCA_017503545.1 Lentisphaeria bacterium
AAAAAAATCTCATTCATCTTAATAAAGAGGCATTTTTTTTATCAAAGGAAACAGATTCGGGAAATGCACTGGTCAAAGTTTTCCTGTCCGCTGAGGATATCGATTTCAATACGGAGAAACAGGATCGGAATATCCAGACGGTCAAGACGGGGCATACGCACCGCATCTTTTTCGGTTGTCATAATGACTTCCGCCCCTGCCGCCTTTGCATCATTAATAAAGTCGATCATTTCCTGCTGACGATACCGGTGATGGTCGGCATAATGGCGTTTCAGCACCAATTCTGCGCCGTTCTGCAGGAGGAAGGAATTGAAACTGGCGGGATTCGCAATGGCGGAGAGAGATGCCGTTTTCTTATTTTTAAGCCAGGAAAGCGGGAATTGCACGCCGCGCTGATACACATCTTCCAGATATTTCGGACGGTGACAACATTCGATGATTTCAGCGCGGCGGTTATGACGGCGGAGAAACATTTTCAAATGCCGGAGTTTCGGGGAACCATCGGATTTTGTCAAAAAGATATAATCTGCCCGTTTGATATTGGTCACCGGCTCCCGCATCAACCCTCTGGGCAGCACGTGGTGATTATCGAACGGCATAGTGGAATCGACCAACAAAATATTGATATGGGATTTCAAATTGAGATATTGGAATCCATCATCCAGAATCAGGGTATCCCGCTGAAATTCTTCGATAGCATACAAACCGGATTTCACACGGTCTTTATCTACAAGAACCGCCACTTCTTTCAAGTTGGAAGCAAGCATATATGGTTCGTCCCCGGCAGTAATGGAGTTCAGCAGCAAATTTTTGCCATCGGAAACGACACGGGGCGGCACTTCTTTCTTTTTGGAAGAAAATTTCTTTCTCAACTTATCGAGAAAAGAACGGTCACGGCTGCGATACCCGCGACTGAGGACAGCGACTTTGCGTCCTTTTTTGTTCAGGGTCTTCGCGAAAATCTCAACAACAGGAGTTTTTCCGGTTCCGCCGCAAGTCAGATTCCCGATGGAAATAACAAGACATCCGATTGCCCGGTTACGGATCACCCGGTTATCATACAGCCAAAGCCGGAAAAGCACGATCCGTCTGTAAACTCTGGAAATAAGGAACAGGATTCCGGTAAAGAGAAGATCAAAAGGACCTCTCCGCCGGTTGCGGATCGCTTCAATAAAATATTGTTCTATATGTTCTCCGATTTCACGGATCGTCATGCTGTGTACTCCTATGTGTATTTAAATATCAAAATATACAACGGAAATCCGAATAAGCAAGGCAGGATTATAAAAAAAAATAAATAAAAAAGGGCAGCAAGGAAAAAAGGGAGGGAAACCTTGCTGCCCAGGAGGGGGCTTTATAAAAAGGGGTGCAAGGAAAAAAGGGAGGGAAACCTTGCACCCCAGGAGGGGGCATTGATCAGGAACAACTCTTATCAGAACCTTTACGGGGATCTGCCGGTTTTTCGCAATCATCTTTTAATGAGCATTCTTTCATGACGGCGTTTTTATAACGGCGTATCATGCTATCCATGGAGAGGAACATTCCCGGGTGAAGTGACCGAAGCAACTCAATATCGCGCGGCATCCGCACTAACAAACGTTTCTTCATAATCACTCTCCTTTATCATCTCCACGTCAGTTTAGACAGTGTAATAAAACAAATGTTCCACGTTTTTTAAAAAAAATACAAATTTTTTAATATTTTTTTTTCCAATGTTGAAATCCGCGCGTTTCACATGTAAATTACTATATATAATTAACTGATGGAATCAAGTTTTATGGATATGCAAAATTTCAATTCGTTTTTTCCCGATATGGAAGAATTGCCGCAGTTCCCGATTTTTGCGCTGGAACGTAAAAAATTGCGGGATGGGATCCTGGTCCGCTCTCCCAATTGGCTTGGCGATGCCGTTATGACCTTTCCCGCCTTGCGTCAGCTGAAACGGATGCTGCCGCAGGAATGTGGGCTGATGGTATTGTGTCCCGCCGGACTTGCCCCGTTATTCCGTACATTGGACTGTGTGGATGTCGTTCTCGCGTTGAAAGATGCCCATGCGTTCATGTCAGCGAAAGAAAAACAGGAAGTGCGGGAACATCGTCCGGGTATTGCGGTATTTTTCAATAACAGTCTGCGGGATGTCTTGAGTTTACAAGGTTGCGGGATTCATCAGATGTATGGAGCTGCGGCACGATTCCGCTCCATTTTTCTGAAACGCTCCTATCAATTTGCCAAGCGTCAGGATTTTATTTTGAATCATCCCCATCAGGCATTGAAATATCTGGCAATGGTTCAGGCGTCCGGGGCTCCGGAATGGGATGGCACGATGCCGGTTATGACGCCGGACCCGCTGCATCCGCCTTGTGATCATGTCCGCAACATATTGGAACGGGAAGGCGAACTTTTACTGCTTGCCCCCGGCGCGGCATATGGAGATGCCAAGCGTTTGGACGGAGAAAAATTCCGTGCAGTGGCGGAAGCATGGCTGAACGAAGGCGGATTTGTTGCCGCAGTCGGCAGCAAAAATGAAAGTCCGCAGACGGCGGATGCGCTTGCCGGCTTGCCGGAACAGGATGTATATGATCTGGCAGGACGCACCAATCTGGAAGAATTGATCTGTCTGATCCAGCGTTCCAAATGCTGTCTTGCCAACGATTCCGGGGTGATGCACCTTGCGGCGGCGGCAGGAGCGAGCGGAGTTGCCGTATTCGGATCGACGGACCCGGTAGCGACGGGGCCGCTTTCCCGGAAATGGAAAGTATTGTATCAGCAGCAAAAATGTTCGCCGTGTTTCAAACGGAGTTGTCCCCGTGGCGACCGGCGTTGTTTTGCGGCGGTGAGTACGGAAGAAATTCTGGAAGCGGTAAAAGAAATTCGCAGCAAAGCTTGAAAAAGTCAAAAAAAATGGTATAGTATATATTTGTTTTAAACCATAAAATACAAGAACAGGAAAGGCTGAATATTTATGGAAAACATCAGTACAATTTGTGAAGCGATCATGATGATTTGTTTCGGTGCCAGTTGGCCCGCCCAAATCGTAAAAACCATCCGGGTGAAAAACCCCGTCGGCAAAAGTTTTCTTTTTCTCTCTCTGATCCTTTGCGGATATGTTGCCGGGGTCATTTTCAAACTCACACCTGGACGCCGTGATGCGGTGATTTGGCTTTACATTCTCAACGCTTTGATGGTTCTCACCGACATGCTGCTTTCCATTCATTATCTTGCCGTGCTGAAAAAGAAACAGCAGCAGGAACAGAAATAATAATACAATATTATAATATATAACGAAAGGTGTTCAACATGGAACAGGATTACAATTCATATCAGAACCCACTGACCGGCAGATATGCCAGTAAAGAAATGAGCTATAACTGGTCTCCCCAGCACAAACATTCCACCTGGCGCAGACTGTGGCTTGCGTTGGCAGAATCCGAACAGGCTCTCGGTCTCGACATCACGGACAAACAATTGGAACAGATGCGTGCGCATCTGGATGATATTGACTTTGAAGCAGCGGCAAGAGAAGAAGCATTGCTCCGTCACGACGTAATGAGTCACATCCATGTTTTCGGCGATCTCTGCCCCGATGCAAAACCGATCATTCACCTGGGCGCAACCAGCTGTTTTGTCACCGACAATACCGAATTGATCCAGATGCGTTCCGGTCTGCGTATCCTCCGCAAAAAATTACGTAAGGTCATTGCGCTCCTTGCTGATTTTACGGACAAATACAAAGATATGCCCACACTCGGGTTCACCCATTATCAGCCGGCACAGTTGACAACACTCGGCAAACGATTTGCCCTTTATCTTCAGGATTTCGTCAACGATTTCGGCAGACTGGTTTATGAAGAAGAACATGTCCCGTTCCGCGGGGTCAAAGGAACCACCGGCACACAGGCAAGTTTTATGGACCTCTTTGAAGGCGATACCGATAAAGTCCGTACTCTTGATAAAATGGTATCCAACAAGATGGGCTTTGAAAAATCCGTCTGGCTCAGCGGTCAGACCTATTCCAGAAAAGCCGATTATCACGTTCTTTGCGCTCTTGCCGGAATCGCGCAGAGTGCTTACAAAATGGCGGGCGATATCCGTCTGCTTGCAAACCTGAAAGAAATCGAAGAACCGTTCGGCAAAAAACAGGTCGGTTCCAGTGCCATGGCTTACAAACGCAATCCGATGCGTTCCGAACGTGTCTGCTCCCTCGCCCGTTATCTGATGAACCTTCCTGCAAACTGTGCCCAGACTGCCAGTGTGCAGTGGTTTGAACGGACTCTTGACGACTCTGCAAACCGCCGTATCGTATTGCCAGAAGCATTCCTGTGCTGCGACGTGATCCTGTCTCTCCTTGCCAATATCATTGACGGTATTCAGGTTTGGCCGAATGTGATCGCTGCCCGTGTGGCTTCTGAATTGCCCTTTATGGCAACGGAAAACATCATCATGGAAACGGTGAAAGCCGGCGGTGACCGTCAGGAATTGCACGAACATATCCGTGTTCACTCCATGGAAGCTGCCCGTGTGGTAAAAGATCAGGGCGGTCAGAACGACTTGTTGACCCGTTTGGCAGCAGACCCGATTTTTGCGGCAACGGCTCCCCGTTTCGATGAGATCCTGAATCCGAAAGCCTTCACCGGCAGAGCATCCCAGCAGGTAACAGAATATCTGGAAGCAGAAGTCAAGCCCTTGCTGGAAGCCTATCCGGAAGAAGACAACGGCGAAGAAGTCAACGTCTGATCCGGATAAAATAACGTTCTATGGAACAGAAAAAAGCGATCTATACCTCCGGGCCCATCGGTACCCGGATGTTGAAAACAGCATTCGGGATGCTTGCCGGAACACTGGCAATGTCCGGGTACAACATTGTGGATACCTACTTTGTCGGCAAATTGGGAAAAGTTCCGCTTGCAGCCATGGGGTTCACGTTCCCGGTCGTCATGCTGATCGGGTGTTTATTCCACGGTTTGGGTACGGGGGTGATGACCACGTGTGCGCAGGCTTTGGGTGGAAGCCGTCAGAGCAAAGCGGCAAAACTGGTCACCTCCGGAGCGGTCTTGATTTTTCTGTTTTCCATATTTCTTGCGATTGCCGGGTATATCGGCTCCAAACCGTTGTTCCGTATTTTCGGGGCGCAGGGAGAAACGCTGTCACAAGTCATCGGGTACATGAATATCTGGTTTTTCGGCTGTGCAACTGCCTCTCTCTCCATGATGGGGAACAATATTCTTGTAGCCATCGGCGACGCAAAAAATGCGGGGCGTATGATGGTGTTGGGTTTGCTGCTCAATGCCGCATTTGACCCATTATTCATTTTCGGCTGGGGTCCGATTCCTGCCATGGGAATACGCGGTGCCGCCCTTGCCACAATCATTGCACAATGTATTGCCACCGTTGCCTCGTTCTCTTTTGTCAGAAAAAAGCATGGTCTGATTCAATTCCAATGGCTGCCCTGGCGGGAAGTCCGTGCGGCATGGACCTTGACCATCCGTTATGCCATTCCGGCATCTATCGGAATGTTGATGATGCCGATCGGGTCCACGATCATCACCTGGATCACGGCAAAATTCGGGGATGCCGCTGTGGCGGCGACAGCGGCGGCTGGACGTTTGGAAATGCTGGCGTTTGTGTTCCCCATGTCACTGGGGATCTCACTTGTCCCCATGATCGGTCAGAATTTCGGTGCCAGAGAATATAACCGTATCCGCGGCTGTTTCCGTTTTTCCATGAGCTTTGCCTTTTTCTTTCTCCTGTTCATGGCAGTGGTTTACACATTCTTTGCGGATTGGCTGGTAGGAATTTTCGCCCCGAAAGATGACCCGGCGGTGCATACGATCATGGTCAAATGCCTCCTCATCACCGTTTGGGGGTTCTGCATGATCGAAGTTCACCGGTTCTCCGGATTCTTCTATATCGGCTGCGGACGCCCTGCAGTTGCGGCGTGGCTCAATGGATTACGGATCCTCGGACTCATGATCCCGTTTTCTTTTCTTGCATTGTATTTCAATTCGCTGGAAGGTCTCTTTTATGCCCGGTTGGCGGCGGATGTGATCGCCGGAAGTGTGGGATTCCTCCTCTCTTGGCGGATGACACGGCGTTTGCCCGATGATGGATTGCCCCCTCCCACGAAACACAGCGGCGAAAGTATGTTCCGGAAAGTATTTCAATTACGCAATCTGCTTTCTTTTGCACAGGCTCAGACAAAGATCGACAGTTCCAGCGACACACAGTAAACCGCACATCATAAGGAATTGCACACATGGCAAAAATCACACATCTCAAATATCCGTGGAATGGAGGCTGGGTCGGTATGCTGCTGATCCAGGGCAAAAAGAATATCCTTCTTGATACTGCCGTGGAAGAAGCGGTCCCCACGTTCCTCAAAGATGCTCTTGCCAATGCCGGTTTGACATTTCAGGATTTGGATTATGTGATCAATACCCATGAACACGAAGATCATTCCGGCGGAAATGCCGCAATCAAAAAAATCGTCCCCAACTGTCCCACCGGGATCCATGTGGAAGGCAGTCACCGTTATCCCTTTGATTTCACACTCACCGATAATATGTGTGTGGATGGCGGCGATTACACTCTGCGTCTGCTCCATACGCCCGGACATTCTCCCGATGCTTCCTCTTTCCTGATCGAAGAAGAAGGCGTGGTATTCACCGGCGATTCCTTTCAGGGCAGCGGCGCAGAATTTTCCTCTTTGATCCTGATCCAGAATCCCGCGTTGTATTATGCCAGCATTGAAAAGATGCAGAAACTGGCGAATGACGGCGTCTATCACAAAATGTATCTGGGACACGAATTTGTGGATCAGAATAAAAAACTCTGTTCCGAACTCAATGGAAAGGATGAGATCATTCCGTTCCTGGAATATTGCAAACAGACAGCAATGAATTATGTGCAATTCTGCCGGGAACACCGGGATATGACCATTGACGAATGTACCGATGCCATCGACGATTTATACGGCTACACAAAAACCCCGCTGATGCCGTTTCTGCGGACGATCACCGTCAGTTATCTCAAACAACGGATAAAAGACGGAACTCTTTGAGATTTTTTGCCTCTTCGACGGTTTGTGCCATAAAATCAGATTTTCTTTGAGCTTGAAATTTCCGGCAGTTGATAGATTTTCAATTTGAAGTACTCACGAATTCATGGAAGAAAAATTTAACGTCCGAACAAGCTCGGATTTACCGGAAAACAAGCCCTGTAAGGGCGGTAAGAGTCAGACAGCCCAGG
>JAFVSW010000013.1 GCA_017503545.1 Lentisphaeria bacterium
ATGCAATGATGTTCCGGGAATGTCATTGCCACCACGATGCCGTCCGTTTCTACCGAAACGCCGTCATCGCGGTGGCTGTCATGGAGAATGTGGTTCGATGCGTTAATCCCAGGGTTACGCTGCGCTTCACCCTGGGCTGTCTGACTCTTGCCGCCCCATTCGGGGCTGGTCTAACAGTGATTCTAAATTCTTTCGGACATTGAGTCTTTTCTTACATGATTTCGTGAGCAAAATCTCTTTCTGTACCTGTCCGGCATATAGTAGAGGGAAAAAATTATATCTTGTATTTTTCAATATCTGCGGCGAATTCTTCTTCCCACGGATAATGTATGGTCAGTTTTTCGCCTTTGCGGACCGCTGATTCTGCGGCATAAATACCCGGCAATGTCATGAGCAGTCCATCCCGCAGAGAAATCGGCATATCTTTTCCTTCGATCATCGCCTTGAACATGTGATCCAGCAATGCATAGTCTGCCCCGCCATGACCTCCGGCTTTGGGATTGTCGATATATTCATTAGCCATCATCAAATGGGGCAATTCTGTTATGGTATCGGCAGCATATAATTCATCGGAACGGAACCGAACAACCGGCTCTGTCTTCCCGCGGGAATCAATACGTTCAAAGTATCCTTTTGTGCCGAATACGCGGTAGGAATGAAGTCCGATAAAGGCGCGGCATGCACCGTTCCGCAACAGACGGATGGTGACACCGCTTTCCGTTTGGAACAAAGCTGCCTGCATATCGTCCCTCAGTGCTTCCGGGTTGATATGTACGCCGGTTCCCAGGCATACAACATAACGGAGTGCTTCTTTCATGATACGGAGCAGCGGACCGAGTGAGTGTGTGCAGTAGCGGATCGGGGGGAGTGTTTTTCGCCAGGGACTGTGTGCGAGGTAAGGATTGTTTGTGCCTTGCGTTTTTACAGAGTGGATGTATTCTGCTTCCATATAATATGGTTCACCGAGAAGTCCTTTTTGATAGAGATCCACCAGTGCATTGATAAAACCCCATTCGTTGGGATTTGCGCCGGTCATCAATTTACCGGTAGAACGCTGTTCTGCTTCCCAAAGTCTTTTTGCTTCGGAAAGATTGGCAACAGAAGGAATATCAGAAAAGACATTGATGTTATGTTCCAATGCTTTGATACAGAATTCCGCATGAACATCAGCACCGGTTTCCACAAGAACCAGATCCAGATCGGCTTCTTCCAGCATTTGGTTGTAATCCACGTAGAATTTTACTCCGGGGAGTTGCTCTTTCATGGGAGTGTTTTGCTGCCATTGTGTTTCGTCCCATAATTTTGGATCAATGTCACAAGCCGCAACAACTTCCGCGCACTCAAAACATTGCTTTACCAGCATGATCATGTAACGTCCGCGATGACCGAGACCGACGATTCCGACTTTGAATTTTTTCATAACTTGATTTCCTGTGTTTTGTGAAGGTTATTTGAAACAGAAGATAAATCGTTTGTTTCTTTGTCATAATATATTTGACTTTTTGCAGGATTGCAATATATTAAAGTATCAATTTTGAGCCATTCTGTATTAAAAAATAATATTATTTGATGAATTTTAGAGGAATTTATGCCACTTTCTGATTTTTATCATGAAGAGTTTCTGCTCAATCCTGTGCCTTATGATCCGACACGGGATACGATTCAGATTTTTTGTGCGTTCCATTCCTGTTTCAAACCGGGGTTTGTCAGTCAGGGCGGAAAAAGAAAATATGCCATTTACGCGTTGCATAAATCCGGTTCTTATCGGACGCCGACCGGGAACGTTGTTACAAAGAACAGTTTTCTCTGGAGCCGCACTTTGCATTCTCCGGGCAGAATTGTTGTGGAGGGGAATGAAGATGTGGTACGCAAAGTGATCATGCTCCATCCGAATCCTATCCATGAACTGCTTGCTGCACGATTTTTTCCCGGCACATATGGCGTTTTTCCACTTGTTGATGCGGAGGCGGTGGAAGCGGTTTACGATCTTATTTTTGAAGAATTGAATCGAAAAAATACCGATAATGCAAGGCTTGCCGGATTATTTGTTCAATTGATCCATGAAGTTGTTTCACAACAGCAGCAAAGTCCTTATTCCCGGGTTATGGAAAAAATTCTTTCCTACATTACCCGGAAACTCCACGATCCTGCTCTGTCACGATCTCAAATCGCCGAACATTGCGGCGTCAGTTTACGAACATTGAACCGATTGTTTGCCAAAGAATTGAAAACCTCTGTTACACAATATATCATCAGCACCCGATTGAATAAAGTCCGTGCGCTGTTAGCTGTGCCGGAACTTCAAATCAAATCCATTGCGGCGCAGTGCGGATTCCGTTCTTCCGCCTTTCTGACTTACCGTTTCAGAAAGCGATTCGGGCAAACTCCTGCAGAATACCGGAGAGAAAATTTTACATCTCCATCCACAAAGTAAAAAACTCCGACTATGGACCGTTCCGGAACATGTCCGTTATTTTGCGTTTAATGCGTTACGCAATTGTTGTGTTGTAAACGGGGTATCGCGGAGTTTCGGGAGAATTTCAATATAACTTTCGCCACTGTAATAATCGGCACCGAACAGTTCGGTTGTTGGTGTGACCATTTGGGTGTCGAGGAGAATAACGCCTAATTTCTGGAGTGTTTCCCCCAGCATGGCAAGCGCAAATTTAGAGGCTCCGGATTCCCGGAAAAACATGGATTCTCCGGCAAAGACTTTTCCGATGGAAATACCGTAAAGACCGCCTGCCAATGTATTGGTTTCTTTATTCCATGCTTCAAAGGAATGAGCCCATCCGGCACGATAAAATTCCGTATAAGCGCGGATGATTTCCGGGGTGATCCAGGTATCTCCTTCCGCACGCGGAACCGTTGCACAAGTGCGTATGACATCCTCAAAAGCCGTATCGATCCGCAATTCAAAGGTATTTTTTTTGATCAACCGTTTGACCGTATGGGGAACATGGAAACATTCCAGAGGAATGATCCCGCGTCCATGGGGTGAGACCCAGGGGATTTTGTGCTGCGGATTGCCATCCGGCCAGGGAAAATATCCATTCCAGTAAGCAGCCTTGAGTAAATCGACCGTAATGTAATCGGTATAAAATGTTTTCCGATCCCTGACACACTCCGCGGCATCAGGGAAAATCAAGGATGGAATGCTCGGTTCTGCCATATGATTCTCTGTTTGCTTACCGTTGTTAATATTATAGAGGCATAATATACAGTGTCAATGGGAAAAATCAAATCCGGATTATTGAGGTGAGGCAATTTCAAAAGTCTTCAAACATGCCTGAAAACTCTTGCTGAGTTCTGAAAACTACCATTTCCATCTTTTCAACATTCTTTTTTCAGTCAAAATTTGCCGGACTTTTGAAATTACCTCGAGGTAAAAAAAATAAAAAAAAAGGTGCAAAAATACAAAAAAGAGTGCAAATAATCCATTGCAAAATTACATGTTTTATACTATAATATCATTAGTGTAATTGAAACTTATAAAATAACGTGCGGATGTAGGAATACAAATTCTTACGCATTTTGAATTTGATTTTACATTAATGATATAAAACATAAAAAGCATGAAGGAGAGAGTTCTATGGAGAAAAAAGCAGACAAAAGAGAGCATTTTACGCTGATCGAACTGTTGGTGAGTACTGCTTGTAAAATAGGGTTTTTGCCGTTGTATTCCCTCAAAAAAATGAGCATGAGCAGTCTGTCAGAGAACTTTACAGACTTATACAAATGCAAGTTCTTCAAAAAACAAAGGCAAGGATCAAAAGATTTTTCCGCAGGAAAAAATTTTGATCCGATCCTGAAGTTTTTGAGGAAAAGTGGTGGGGTGCGGGGAGGCGGAAGGGAAGCTTTTTTCAAAAAGATCCCTTCCGCCTCCCTGAAAACAGCGCATTTTACCCTCATTGAACTTCTGGTCGTGATTGCCATCATTGCGATTCTTGCGGCAATGCTGCTGCCTGCATTGGGCAGTGTGAAAGGGAAAGGCATGGAAGCCACTTGTACCGGCAATCTGAAACAATATGGGATGTATCTCAATTTTTATATTGACAGCTGGGATCAATCTCTGCCGCCGTTGATCGATGTGGAAGTGGGGACGGCATCCAGTACGTATTGGTTTCATAAGGAAGTGGTGAATATTCCGGAAAATATGTATTTTTCCTGCCCTGCCGCTCTTGTAAAAAGTAAAAAAGGGTTGGTCACTCAAGACCATGAAGTGATTTCTTACGGCATGTTCCGTTATCATTACACCAATAAATATCATACGCCGATCAAGATTTCCCGTTTTAAAAAGTGTAAACCTTCGGAAAAAGTGATCATTGCAGATGCCAGTAATGAGTATGATTATAATAACTGGGCTGGGTCGGGAATGCTTGCAACGTCAAGTCAGATGGGATATGCTTTATCCGGAAATGGTACGTATCCCCGCTACCGTCATGGCAAAGGAAATGAATTTGTTGCTTATCAGTCCGGGCACATCGGGCTGCAGGGGAAACTGAGCCGTGCCGGATTTACATTTTTTGACGGACATGTTGCCATGATGAATGTAACGGAGTCCTATAAAAAGGCAGTACCCGGCGGTTGGGGAACCAATTACTGGTTTTATTTTGCCCCCTGGGAAGATTCATTGTAATTTTTGTTGTTTTAAGGAATTTGTATTTTTATGTTCAAAAAGTTATTACTTACTGTTGCTGCCGTCACATTCTGTTTTGCTGCCCATGGAGCGGAATTGACCCGTGTGGTTCCCATCAATCCGGCGGAAGCGGTATTTGCGCCGTTTTGGGATTACAGTTTGGCGGAAATCAAACAATGGGATGTACATTCCGGAAAAATCAAACAGGATTGGCATAGAGTCAAATACTCCTGGGAGAAAAAGGACAGCAAACCGGGGAAAGTGGCATTTGAAATGATCCGCAAGGAAAGATTTTCCTGCGCCGGATATGATAACATGATCATCAGTGCAATCATTCCCGTTGATGCAAAACTGCAAATCGAAGTGAAAACAGATAAGGAGATGCTCCGCAAGGAGTGGATCGGGAAACGCCACGTCAAAGATGAATATACCATGTCTTTGAATGGAGCAAAAGAGATCCGTAAAATCACTTACCGGGTATTTGACAGCGGGAAAAATAAGACCCGCCATGGCAGTCTTTTCTGGTGCGGCTTGCAGAACAAAGAAATTTTGCAGGCAGTCGAACGGCAGATCACCCAAATGGCATCACAGCCTTTGACACGTTTTCTTGCTCCGGAAACGACAAAACCGCAGTTCCGGGGGAAAGTCAACATGCTCTGGTCGGCGGAAGAATTGCGTATGCTGCAGGAAGAATATGCCAAAGAAAAGAAAAAACTTGGAAAATCGCCATTCCCTCTGCCGAATTACAAATGGTATCAGCCGGAAAAAGGATACCGTCATGTACTGCCGTTTGCAAATGTAAGCATGTTTGCACGGGTGCGGGATGAAAAACAGAAATTGGTTCCCACATCCGGTTGGCTGAAATATGCTTTGGTCACAAAAGATCCGGAACTGATGAAACTGGTAGTGCGGAATGCGGTGATTTTTGCTTTGACTCCCAACTGGGACAGCACCTTCCTTTCCGTCTTTCCTGACAGTGGCTGGGATCAGCGGGTATTCAGCCATGTCATTGCTGCCGAAACCATTGCTTTGACGTTGGATTATGCTTCGGAACTGCTTTCGGTTGCCGGAGTGAATCTGTTGGCGAAACGTTTGGCGACGGAAGGGTTGGGCAATATCAATTATAATATCTGGAAATATACTTATCTGTTCGGCAACAATCAGCTTGCCGCATTCTCCGTCGGGCGTATATCCTCCTATCTTGTACTGGAAAAAATCTTCAGGAATGACCGGATCAAACCGTATACGGATCTGGCATTGAACGAGATTTTTGATTCCATTGCCATGACGGTCCATGAGGACGGCAGTTACATGGAGGGGCCTGCTTATTTTCATTACTTTATCAACTGTATCCAGCCTGCATTGGAACGGTATGCGTACGCAAGAAAAATGCCGCTGCACAAAATCATTCCGCAACGGCTGCAAGCGTTGGGGAAATTCGGCGATGCCTTTGCCTCCACCGATCGGCGCGGAGGAATGATCCCGGTCTCCAGCGGCCAGGGTAACAGTCGGGATGTTTCTGTTGCGACTGCCCTGTTTCTTGCAAATCTTGCACCGGAAAGTCAATGGGCAAATGTATTTCTGAACATGAAAGATAACACCGGTTCCGGTACCTATTTGAATTTTGTACAGAACGTTCTCAATCAAAAGGCGACATTTCAATTTGTGAAACCGCAGCCTGTTACCGAACTCAGGAAAATGGGTGTACTTGCTTCCACCCGTTACGCCGGGGATGACCTTGTGAAAATGTTGATCGTTGGAACAAAAGCAAATACCCTGTGTCACCGTCACAATGACCGTGGCAGTTTTGTGCTGGAATATGCGGGCGATACTTATGCCGCCGACCCGGGTGGACAGAGTTATTCCGATGCCGATGGCAACCTGGTCAAACGTTCGGATTATCATAATATGCTGATCCCCGCCAATATGCCGGACAACGAATCCATGTTTGTGGCAAAGGCGGATGTGTATCCGGTGGGAAAAGGGGATGATCAATCATTCTATGCGGAAATTCTGCCTGCTCCATCCTCTCATACCTATTTCAAAAATTGGAAACGCACGATTCAGTCCCCGATTCCGACACAATTCACGATCCGGGATGAATACCAGTTGACAAAAGCTTATCATGCCGTCCGTTTCCTCTGGATCACAGAATTGCCATGGAGAAAGCTCAAAGACGGCGTCATACGCCTTGAAGGGAAAGACAGTTATGCCTTGCTCCATTATCATCCGGCTGAATTGAAATTCTCGGCAGATGATCTGCTTGTCCGCAGAAAAGAAACCTATCACCGTCTGAACTTTGAAAAAGCAGGGACAGCAGGTGTTATAGAGATTAACGTGGAATTATTCAAAAAATCAAGATAAGGATTTCCGTTTTTATGTGCAGTAAAATTTTGCAGACAGCAGTCATTGGTCTGGGCAGGATCGGCTGGCAGACACATTTGCCATTATTACAGAAAAATACGGATAAATTCCGCATATGTGCAGTGGTTGACCCCATTGCAGAACGTGGTATGGAAGCAGAAAAAACTTTCGGTGTGGAACACCATTATTGTACATTGGAAGAAATGCTGGCAGAGCAGACGCCGGATTTGGCGATCGTTTGTTCTCCGACCATGTTTCACGCAGATCAGACGATCCAATTATTGAGACATGGCGTACATGTATTCTGTGATAAACCGGTGGCGGAAAATCTGGAACGGACTCACGCCATGTTTGAAGAAGCGAAAAAAGCAGATCGGAAACTGATGGTATTCCAGCCACGCCGTACCTTCCCCAATTCTTTTGCAATCAAACAGATTATGGAGTCCGGAAAACTGGGTAAGATTTACCAGATGAAATTGTTTATCCATGGATACGGCAGACGCAATGACTGGCAGGCATTCCGTAAACATGGTGGCGGTATGCTCCGGAATTACGGCGCACATTATGTTGATCAGATGATGTACCTGATCGGCGAACCGCTGGTGCCGCTGATGTGTCATACCGATTGCATTGCCAGCCTGGGGGATGCGGATGATGTTTGTAAAATCGTACTCCATGCGCCGGAAAAAGGTGTGCTGGTGGATGTGGATATCAATCAGGCATCGGGACAGCGGGTCTTTGTCTGGGCTCTTTACGGCAAAAATGGAGCAGCCGTATTGCGGAAGTATGATAACCATTGGACTTTGTGTTACTTTGATCCGGCAGAATTGGGACCGAATCAGGCATGTGAAGATCTGGCGGCACCGGATCGGAAATATCCACAGGAAATCAAACCGATACCATTCCGGGAAGAAGACTTTTATCCGGTAAATGTACCGGATTTTGCACAATGTTTCTACGATAATCTTTACGACTATATTCTGAACAATGCGGCTCCGCTTGTGTCGCCTGCCGATACCATCGCATTGATGAAAACTCTGGAACAATGCCGGATCATGGCAGAAGGAAAATAAGCTCATGGGGTTGGATTGGGATCATTTTGATGTCAATTTGCATATCAGCCGCTGCGGGTATTCCCTGTGGGAACGTGGTGTTGTCTGTTCCCGGACCTGGCTGCCCCGGCCTTTCGTAAAAGATAATGATTTGTGGATTTTTGATACCGGCAAAGGCGCAATGAATATGGTCAATGGGAAAACGCCACTGCATAAAAATTCCATTATCTGGTTGCGCCCGGGACATCAATATATTGCCGAGCAGGATCCGGAAGATCCTATCGGTCTTATTTATATTCATTTTGATTTGATAAAGCCGGATGGATCATTTTATTTTCCGGATGTTCATGAAATGCCGGAGAATTTTGAATGTTTCAATCATGCCCATTGGTGTGCCATGGGGCGGAATATCATCCGGATCATGACTCTTGCCAAAGAGGAAAAATTCCCCGGCAGCAAGTCAGATATGCAGAAAACGTTAAATGCGTTACTCAAATCCATGCTGATGGGAATTGAACTCTGTGATGCGATCACCCGTTTGAACGATACCTCCGGCAAGACGAATATGATAGCCATTCAGGCGGCGGAATATTTGTCTGACGGACAACACAATTTCCGCTCCATTCAGGATATTGCCCGTCATTTCGGGTTGAGCCGCAATCATTTTACCCGTATTTTTACCGGTTTCTGGCATGTTACGCCCCAGGATTATCTGATCAGCCAACGGGTTCGGCGGGCAAAAAATCTCCTTGTCAATTCCGATTCCACCATTGATGAAATCGCGGAGACATTGGGATACTCCGATTGCTTTTTCTTTTCCCGTCAATTCAAAGCGAAAACGGGGATGTCGCCCGGTAGTTACCGCAAACAATATTCGCAACTTGATCAGGAAAGAAACTGAAAAAAAGTTCGGGGTGATTTTTAATTCGAAATCATCCCGAACAAAGTGTTGTTTTTGTGCCGGTTTATCAGAGTGATTCTGCTTTGATCACCGGATCGCCAAGACCACATGCCGCAAGAATGACTTGATGAGTCAACAGGTCATGTTCTCTGGTCAAGGTTTCTTTTGCATCACCGCGAATGGTGGCAGCAAATTCTTCCAATTGCTTTTCATGACGATCACGCGGCGGCGCAAAACGCATAAAATGACGGCCTGCCGGGAAATCGCCACGTTCTTCGTGGATATACAATTCCAACTCATGTTCTTTCGGTCCGCCAATGATTTCCAGCGGTTTGCAGAAGATACTTCCGTTTGTTCCTTCAATAATCATGGTTCTGCCGTTTGCATAATCGCTGATGGGGGCTTTGCTGCAAGCACGAATATTGACATAGGCGTTTTCATATTCTAAAATTGCCATGCAGAAATTCTGCGTGTCCGGAGCATCGCCTTTGACACTGGTGAGATAGGGTGTCACTTTCTTCGGCGCACCCAATGTGCGGACCGTAAAGTCGATAAGATGGCATCCCAGATTGTACATGATCCCTCCGGGAAGTTGACGCATGTATTCCTGGTACGGTTCTCCGCCGTAACAGTGATTCATATCCAGTTCCATGTAAGTCAGATCACCGATCAATTTATTCTGAAGGGTTTTTCGCGCAAATTCAAATGCCGGATTGACACGGAACATATAGCCGATCTGGAACGGGAGATTTTTTGCTTTGCATCCGGCAAGAAGTTTTTTATACAGCGACAGATCCGGGGAACCGGGTTTATCCATGTAAATGGGAATCCCTTTTTCCATAAACTGGAGAGCGACCGGTGTCAGCATCAGGTTGGCAGTTTCCACCGTAACCGCTTCGATGGTGGGATCGTTCAGCACTTCTTCCATTGTTTTGACCGGGAGTCCGCTGTAATATTGATCCTGTATCGACCCGCCCATGTGGGGTGAATCCTTGCATAATTCTGTATCATCCACGACGCCGGCGATTTCAAAGAGATCGTTACGGAGTCTCAGGGAATTGATGACGGCAGGCGCATGTTCGTGAGTTACGCCGATTTGAGCGATACGTATTTTTTTCATATTCTGTTTTCCTGTGTTTTATTTTAATAAATTCATGGCGTATGTTCCGACATTCTGCTGCAGTTTACGGAGTTTTGCCAACGCATCGTTATAAGCCGAAACATCTTTTTTCTGATTTGCGATTTCATAGGCTTTATTGATGGCGGCAAATTCTTTTTCAAATTTTGCTTTTGCTTCGCCGGTGAAACTGCTGATCAATGTTTTAACCTGAGCGGCATTGCGTTTGAATTCTGAAAAGTCGGGTGTTTTATCCCACTGAATGGAATCCATGGCTTTTTTCGCCGTCGGGAGCTGTTCCACCAGGAAACGTTTTATTGTATCGGCAGCATCTTCATTTGAGAAATAACTGAGTCCGAAATTCATTTCTTTCACGCCGGGTGCAGGATAGAATGTGATGTAGATGGGATTTTCGCTGTGATAATCCATCTTCGCCACTTTATTGGATTCAAAAATAAGAAAATTACCGTATTTTTCATTGTAATTCCGGCTGAAAAATGCCATGCCATCCACCCCTTTTGCCATGGGGAGAACGGGACGTTTGCCATTTACACTGTTGTACTCATTGCCATTGTAATGAATGATGCGTTCTCTGCCTTTGATGTTGTAATGGGCACCGCCGGGACGGACACGCAATGTTACGGATCGGATTCCGTCAGGAATCACGACTTTGACATACATCCATTTGGAATTATTTGCCTGCTGTAAAACACGGAGCTGACCGGAAGGCCAGTTGAGATGCAGAGAGGAACTGTCGGAAAAACGGACAAAATCCATTTTGGATACCGGTTCCCCTTCGGGCAGACTTTTTGATTTTACGCTCCGGATATTGATGAAATTCCAGCCATCCCAGGAACCATTGTTAATCGTTCCATGGGACAATCCCAGAAACAGATCATCCCATGCCCCCTTGGCGAGTTGTCCTTCCGGCGTGAGTGTATTGCGGAAATTCAGTTTGGAATGGTGAAAATCCACATCCCACATTTTTCTGACCAGTTTGACACCTTTCCGGTCGAGTGTTTTTTCACTGTACTTAATGACCGGTTCTTTTGCGTAAACACCGCATAAAACAGAGAGCAATGCAATACTGAAAATACGTTTCATTTTATCGCTCCTTTACTTACTTTACGGTGACGGTTTTGATGGCTTTCAAACCGGTGATGTGATCCATGATCACAAATTTATAATTGCCTTTGACGGCGTTGTAAGGAGTTGCGAAACGGTATTCGCCTTTCCGGTTGGTTCCCGCAATAATGCTTCTGCCAAGCAACTCTTTGCCGTCCGGAGCATATACACGGATTACGATTGTACGGCCGACCGGCAGATTTTTGCAGCGGAATACAATATCTTCACCCGCTTTAACGGCTGCCGGTGCATTGACGACGGCGGGAGCTGCCTGTTTTTTATCGAATGCAGCATAAACGCGGAGCGGGACTGCCTGTGAAAATGCGGTCGTGATCTTTGCCTGTCTGCCGATAAAGCCGATTCCGGTTTCATAAATATATTTTGCAGCGGGCAGGGTGATCACCGTTTTGCTGTTATCTTTGTTTTCATAAACGCCGAGCAGTGTAAAATCCTTACCGGTTCTGACCCGGAAAAGACTGTTCTGATTTGTCTGGCTGTACGGAATGACAGCACCGTGCTTTGTCAGCAGATTACGGAGGAAGCCGTTGAACGGAGTTGCCTTATCCGCAGAAGTCATGACGATCCCGAAATTGAAATTCGTCAGGATGACTTTTCCTTTGCCATAGGTCTTGACCTGCATCAATTTTCCTTTGGGATCGAGCAGTGCATTGGATGCTTTGAATCCGGGTATGGAAAGAGGTTTGACAACGTAATTATACGGTTCCAGAAGTGTCTGATTGCCGAACAGGGCAGCCAGCGGATTGTTTTTGCGGACGGCAAGATTTTCATTCAAGCGTGCGGGAGCAAAGTCCGCGATTACGACACCGCCTTTTTTCACATAGTCCAGAATTGCGGCGGCTTCTTTATCGCTCATGGCATTGATGCCGCACATAAAGAGGACTTTCATTTTCGGCAGCCGTTCTTTTGCCGTACGTGCGGTCACGAATTCAAATCCGGCACCGGTCTGATTGCAGAAATGAATAATCGGCGCAATTCCGGTTTCCGGGGCAATACACCGGGGATCCACTTTGGGAGAACGGCGGGAAATATGGCTCCAATAGATCCCGATTTTGGAATCAAACATCGGGTTCGCAACCAAAGTTCTGCCCAAGCCCATACGCAATCTCTGCAATTCATCCATGAATGTTTTACAGAAAGAAGGTGACTGGTCAACGGCAAGAATGTCGTGATTAAAGTCTGTGGCAGTGGCATACCATCCGTTCCCGTTTACCGAACCCAGCAGGAGTTGACGGCTCATCAACGGAGCTTTCATGGCACGTTCGCCGTGATAGCCGGACCATACAAAACGCGGAACGTTGGGATAAAGACTGCGGAGGACCTGGTCTTCCAGCATATTGGTGTAAGGTCCCCACCAATCGAGTTTTTCCATCATCTGTTCGATGTCGTGATTGCCGAACGTTCCTTCCAACCCGACTTTAGCCTGAGGATCTTTGGATTTGATCAAGGCGGCGGAAACATGGTGGATATCCGCAAATTGCTGTTCCATATACATGATATGGTCATTCCATTCCGGATAATTTTTATCTTTCAGGGAGGCAGCAATGGTACGGTGCGGAACGGTATTGAAATCCCGATAAGCCGTTTTCCAGTTTGCATTGAGATTGGCGATTGTTCCATATTTCTTTTTCAGGAACGCACGGAATGCAGGCAGATCAGAGGGGCCGAACCCGGCATACTGATTACAACCGTTTTCATCCCCGAGACTGTACAGGATCGGGTAATAAGAAACGATCGGTTCCAAACGTTTGAGAACATATTTTTCCCATTTTTCCCGCATGACCGGGTTATAGAATCCCATATCTTTTACTTTTTTTGCTTCTTTTGCTTCCGGTGTTGCCCCCAGGATCTGCAAATTGGATGAGTTATCGGGATTTTTGGATAAATTGACGCGGATCAGATAAGAGATCATTTGCAGGTTTTTCAAAGAAGCTGCTTCCGAATTGCCATACCCCAGTGCAAGACCGAATCCCAGATTATCCACAAGCTGATTTGCCATATTGATACTGGCGGCTATACCGAATGTCGCCTGATAATATTCCGGCAGAACTGCAGACGGGAAGAACATGGTCAAGTCTGCATTGGCAAGGATTTGCCCTTTTGCATCTGTAACCGTTGCGTAAAGGTGTCCGGCTTCTGTCGGCATACGGTATTTTTTGAATTCAAAGTCAACCTTTTTCTGTCCGGCGGCAATGGGGAGTTTTTTGATTTCCCAAATTCTGCCGTAAGGAGCATCTTTCAACGTCAGGGTCAGAGTCAACGGCAGGGCAGACGGTTTTTCCAGAGAGAAAGAGCCGTTGAATGGGATTTTACCCCGGAGATGTTTGGAGGCAACTTCCAGTTTTGTATTTCCCAGGGGGGACTGTCTTTCAAACGCAAAAACGCTGCATGCTTTTCCTTTGACGATGATATCGCAGAAAAATTTACCGTTACCATATTCTTTCAGCGGAATTTTTCCGTTTTTGACTGTGCCTTGTGCCAGAATCGCATTGAATTCATTGCGGAGACGATATTGTGCGCCATCCGGGGCGGAAAGATAAGAGCCTTTATCTTCCACTTTACCGGTGGAAATATCTTTACCGGCAGCCCATTGCATTGCGCGGGTGAAGAATACATATTCATTTTCCTGCAATGCTTTTGCCCGATTTGTTACATTGCTGTATGTACGGTTCAATGCGGGTGCAGCCGGATTTGTGTTGCGGATCACCAGCACTCTGCCTTTGCCGAACTGATAGGCTTTCAAAAATTTTTGATCGGCAGGGAATTGGACTTCCTGTAAAAATGCGGGAAGCGGAAGCGGTTTTGCTGTCAATTTTTTATAAGGCAGCCGTGTTGCATTGATGATCAATCCGGTTCCATTCTGCACTTTCAGCAGGATTTGGAATTGAATATCGGCAGGTGCTTTTGTAAAAGGGGCATTCCCGATAAAGATCACATCCAGATCCTGTGCCGCTTTCGTCCGGATGTCTTCATTTTTTTCAAAGGCAGAAGTTCCGCTGAGCGCAGCACGGTACACACTTGTGGATGCGTAGGTGTAATATTGTTCCGTAATAAACGGCGTATATTTAATATTCATACGCTGTGCCAATTCGATCACATCCCGTGCCCCGGTGGGTTGGATGAAGAACAGAACGTTCAACGGCTGCATGGTTTTGTCCCATGTCAGATGAGGTGTCTTGTAATTTTCTGTCAGTTTGTTGACATACCAGCCGTCATGTTTCGCACAAAGGAGCGAGGCGGCAAGCATGGAACACGTGAGCAATAATGATTTTTTCATGTTTCACCTTGTATGTTTATTATTTAAAATTCTTATTGAACAGGATCTGCCATTTCAGATCAAAAAGAGTGGTATTGGCTTGCAGCAGCGCATTATATAATACCATACCCTGATAGGGTTCAGCAGCTGCAATTTCCTTTTTGAGTGCTGCAATTGGTTTTGCGGATGATTTATCGTTCAATGCCGCAATTTCCATCAGACCGAGACGGTATTTTTCTCTTTCCTGTTTGAGCAATCCGCTGAGTTCATCCAGTTTCAACACGTTCCCCGTGCAGCTGACCAGAATATTGCCGCAGGGGATACACCACGGTACTGCCGCTTTTGTTTGAAGCAATGCCCCGATCTTTGCCGGATCAAGAGCCGTTTTTCCATCGGAAAAATAGAGATAGCCGAATTTATCCGTCGCGTTGTAGTTGCCTCCGGGGGAGGAGGTCATGCCCCGGAATTTTTTTGTCCAGGAATACCGGGTATGACAGAATTGCCAGAGATCGCCGTTCCTGCCGACTCCATCCAATACGGACCAGGGAAAAAATGCTTCGATATACCAGGCATCTTTGCCGACGGAGGCAGCCGTTACCGTACCGTATCCGCTCCATTCATTCAGGTAAACTGCGGTATCCTGACGGCGCATATCGTGGAACACACCATTGGCATTGATGGTGATTTTTGTATATCCGATTCCGTTTGCCAGCGGGTCAAAATGGAATTCGCCGCAATCGTCCTGCCAGATTTCCAGTTTATCATATTCCGTGACATCGCGTTTCAACGCGGAGATATTATCCTCGTAATTGACCACTGCCATATAAAGGCCTTTTTCGTCATAGACCATACGATACGTGGTTTTAAGCAGTCCGGGCTTCGGATTATCCTTGTAATATTCATAGTAATTGCCATGAACAGGGATATTCTGCCATGCTTTTTCTTCGATTTTACCATCAATGAGAATGTTTCCGTTTTTCGGGCGTACTTCATAGAAGGACAATTCTTTTATTTGCGCCGCCAGAGAAAAACACAGCAGCACAAAAACAGTGATCAGAAATTGTTTTTTCATGGTTTTTGACTTTCTTTCTTTTATTTTTTGAGATAATTTCAAACGTATTCCAATTTTGTTGAATCCGGCTTTATCGGACGGAAAAATATGGTGTTTACAAGTGTTTTATACTATTATATGCAAATCGTTATTTTTTCAAGTCTGTTTGCAAAAAAATCAGAATATTTTTTGGGTTCATCGACGGTTTGTGCCAGAACTGAGCAGAAAATAGAAGAAAATTGAAAGACGGATTTGAAAAAGTCCGATGGCGCACATAAAACTAATCTGTCCGTAAATGCAGAAATAAATCTAAAACCAGTGCCAACGGCACGGTACAGTAAAGCCCAGGGTGAGCGAAGCGTAACCCTGGGTATAAGTCCTTTGAACTCGCATAATGACAGCCACCGCGTTGACGGCGTTTCACTAGAAACGGACGGCATCGTGGTGGCAATGACATATC
>JAFVSW010000082.1 GCA_017503545.1 Lentisphaeria bacterium
AATTCAAACCTCCGACCTGCAATGCCAGGGGAGCCGTAAACCATTCTTCCGCAGCAAGCGTTCTATCCGGAAGCGTGATCTGCAGCTTATCTGTACCGTTTGAAAATAAGATTTCCATATTTTTTCACAATTACCCTTGTAAGTTTACGCTATGCCATAAAATAATACCGTAAGCAATAAATTTCAAATAGTCAAATGACTTTTTACGGACTTTTCGGCATTTTGCATCTTGTAAATTAAACATTGGGGCATTATCTTATTGCGAGAGTACATTGTTGGAGGAAATAACAGTGAAAAAACAAGATTTTATTGGCAAAAGCATTTTGGTCGGTTTTACTTGGATCGACCAGGATGACAATGTTCTGGAACAGCGTTCTGCGTTTGGAACAATCACCCGCATTGCCGATCATATGTTATATTTTGACTGCGGTGATGGTGAAGAAGTTACAATTCCGTTTGATCCGGAACATATCCAAAAGTCAGATCCGACACTTGTCTACAATTTGCATAACCCGCAAACAACAATTACCGGTGTTGACTTTACTTCAGAGTGGACAATTTACCACTCCCCGGAAGATTAGGGGGATGAAGAATGACTGTTCAAATAATGATTTTCTGTTTAGGGATTGTGGCTGTACTTGATGCAGAAAATGGTGCCATTCTATGGAACAGTATATAAATCAAGCCTTTATGATTTAATTATTCCGTTCCCCGCCCGAGAATCGGGGGTGGAACGGGAAAGAAGACGTGCGGTTGTTTTTGCGTCCGGGAAGAGCGGAAAAAGCGAATAATTTAATTATAAATTCTTTATGGCGAGTTTTTATGTGGAATGGCACCAATTCCACCAATTCCAATGTGGAATGGCACCAATTCCAATTAAGTCCCCAAGCCGTTTTTATCTGAAATTATCCCCAAATATTCCTCCCGGCAATCACGCCAGAGCGGAAAATTTGGTTTCCCATTCGCTTCCGACACCTTTGAGATATTGCCAGGTGGTATCATCCGCTCCGTTGACATACAGCACGCCGATGTCGCCGTTGGCAGTGCGGATTCGCAGGTCGTCAATGCCGTCACCATTGAAGTCGGCGATCTGTTCGATGGAGTTTGTATTTTTGCAAATTCCCATAAAACCATCGACTGAGCCATCTTCCACCAGCCATGCGCCAACCCAGCCGTCAGCTTTCTGTAAGAGGACATCATCCACACCGTCGCCATTGAAGTCGCCCGTACCCACGATGCTCATAGCGTTGGCAAGGGTGTCCAAATTTGCCCATTTAACGGTGCCATCAGCTTGAGTGAGGAATGTTCCGGCAAATCCGGCATCGTGACGGAGGACGGTATCATCCAGACCGTCGCCATTGAGGTCGCCAACCGCGGCAATATCCCACTCCCAGCCAAGACCTTTGAGATATTCCCAACCTGTGCCGTCAGTGCCGAAGAATCCGAGGTCGCCGCCGGTGGAGCGAAGCAGAATATCCGTTGCTCCGTCGCCGTTGAAGTCACCAAGTCCGAGGACGTTGGTGGTAGAATTTACTCCCATAACGTACTGATACCCGGTAACTTTTCCATCAACCACCTTCCAGGCACCGACCGATTTTCCATCGGCGAAGAAGATATCCTGACCGTCATTACCCGTACCGTAAAGTTTACCCGTTCCGAGCAGTTCCACATCATCTTTGATATCGGAAAGACTTCCCCACTTGATGACCGATTTATCACCGGTAGTAAGCCATGCTCCGGTAAATCCCTGTTTGGTGTGGCGCAAAATCACATCCGCCAAGCCGTTACCATCAAGGTCATCGGCAACCGTGGTGGAGGGAACAGCGCCTCCGGAAATGGTCAAAGTGAGATCACCGCCAAGTTGATCAAGGGAGTAAGTTACGCCATTGTAGACAAAATCTGCACCGTTGACAGTAATTGAACCGTAATTGACCGAACCATCTCCAATGGTGATCGTGCCGGTGAAGCTGTCAGCACCCTGGGCAAGTTTGTAAGTGCCGGAAACCTGATTATCATCCACCGTAACCGTATAAGTGGGAGTATCTTTGATCAAAGAAAGATCGTTGATCAAATAACCGTCAGCCGTACTGCGGTCAGCCACAGTAAAATCCACGGTACCGCCCTTGACAACGGTGAAATTCGCTCCTTGAGCGATCGTCACCGTACCTTTATGCACCGCGCCGCTGGCAATGGAAACGTAACCGCCATTTTTCAAAGTGGTATTTTCTGCCACACCAGCAGAACTGACATACATCTGCGCTAAACCGCCATTGATGATGGAATCTGTCGCCGTTGCACCGCTGAAAACATGCAATTCTCCGACTTTCACCTCGGTGCGCACCGCACTGCCGCCTTCAAGGACGTTTTGGAGGGTATTCCAAGCTGCACCTCCGGAAACCAACGTATCATACGCAGTCCAATTGGAAGCTACCTCCATCCAATGATAACCATAAATCGTAATATTGGAAGTTACCCCATCTCCGACTTTGATGGATTTACCATGAGAAGTTCCGGTAATGTAAGTATCGGAGTTGACATCGATATACATAGTACCGGTTTTATCAATATTCAAATTGGTGGCACTGCCGCCTGCGGAAATATAAAGCGCTCCACCGTTTTTTACGGTCGTGATATGGGCAGAGCCATTGGCTGAAACATACATCTCTGCCGCGCTGCCATTGATCACAGCACTTTCAACATAGCCGCCGCCGAAAACATGCAATTTTCCAACTTTCACTTCAGTGCGCACCGCACTGCCGCCTTCAAGGACGTTTTGGAGGGTATTCCAAGCTACAGCTCCGGAAACCAATGTATCATAAGCAATCATATTGGATACAACATTATGAGTCATACCGGCATTTACAATGATGTCATTTACAATTTCTGCCATGATAAAACCTTTCCATTATTTGCTGAATAATATCGAAACTGTTGATACAAAATTAATTTAGCACAAAAAAAAGTTTTGTCAAATCAAAAAATGGAAATTTTTCATTTTTTTCACATTAAAATGGTACCATTCTATGGAACAGTATATAAATCAAGCCTTTATGATTTAATTATTCCGTTCCCCGCCTGTGAATCGGGGGTGGAACGGGAAAAAAGACGTGCGGTTGTTTTTGCGTCCGGAAAGAGCGGAAAAAGCGAATAATTTAATTATAAATTCTTTATGGACAGTTTTTATGTGGAATGGCACCAATTACCGATACGCCCGGTTTTTTCCGTCTGTTCCACCACGGCTCGGAGCATAGGTCCCACAGCCAGTTCAACCCGGGGAGCGAACACAGGGTCCTTCAAACAAACATCATTCAGAGCAGCACTTTTATATTTTTTCATTGGAAACACCTTTTTATTGAAACACATATTTAATATAGTTCACTTCAAAGGGTTCTGCAAACGAATTCTCCCTCATTCGGCGGCATTTTCTTGCAATTGTCTCAAAGTCGTATTATCTTATAAGAAAATAAGGATAAGTTTGCAAAAGGGCTTTTCACTATGAGCAGACAAAAGTTAAAAGAATTTTTTACCTGGGGGCCCGTATGGGTGCTGATCGGAATGGGGATTTTTACAATTACCATCGGGAGCTGCGTGAACTATTTTCTCTGCCTGAACCCCTGGTGGGAAGTCAGAAAAAGTGTGTCATGGCATCCGGTCAAAGCCGTCGTTCTCAGCAGCAAAGTCAACACACGCTCCCATCACAAAGGGGGATTGACATACAGCATTGATCTGCGTTATGAATACCGCTGGAAAGAAACCCAATACATTGGAAACAGATATTGGTTCTGGCCTGACACATCGGACGGAGCAAAATTGCACAGCATAATCCGGCGCATGCCCAAAGGGAGAGTGATAACATGTTATATCGATCCTGCAAATCCGTCAGAATCAGTCATTTCAAGAGAAAGCAACTTTTCAATTACGGCATTCATTCTGTGTACAATTTTTATCATCATCGGAATAAGTATCCTGATTTTCACCATAAAGTCCTACTGCAGCGGAACCTTAAAAAACGAATGGGAACCAGTTGAAAAAAAGTAATTTTTCACTCTCTAAAAGAAAATCTGCCCTGCGTGGTTGGCTGATGGCGCACCGTCTAACCTCACTTTGCGGTCCTCGCAGCTAGAAGCAGCTGCCCCCCCCCTCAAACAACCGTTTGTCAACTGCCAACGCAGATTTGCGAGGCGGCGACCGCCTGAGTCCGTAAAAGTCCGTCAGAGTCCGTTTTCGTCCGCAAAAAAGCGCCGCACCAGACACTCATGCAAAATCAGACGGCTTTCCAGTACTGGGCGTTTTGGTCATCGGTCATCACTCCATTTTACAGGGCGGCGATAACTTGGCGCTCGCTTTGCCTTGGGTGGCTGGTTATAGGCCGTATAGGCCGCATAAGCCTTATAGGCATTGGCGACTGATGACTTTACTTCCGTGGCGTCTGCCCGGCGTGGTTGGCTGATGGCGTTGATTTAAGGGGGCGGCGCACCAATAAAGTCCGACATGTCCGACTTGTCCGACTTGTCCGACAATGCGCCGCTCTCAACAACCAAAGGTTTTAAAACAAAAAAAAGAACCTCTCAAACGAGTGCGAGCCGAACGTCGGCACCGATCGTGAAAGGTTCTAAGAAAAATTCCCGGCAGCGTGCTACTCGTTTTTGCAAAGGGCAATGAGGGAAATTCTGGTTTTGCAAGGAGCGAACAAGGGAGCATACTTTGTATGTGACCGAAGTAAGCAACGCAGCAAGGCCGGAATTTCACCATTGCACAAAGCAAAACCCATAGTCAAATGTGCAGGTACCATCGCCGCTGGCCGAAACGTCGGCTTCGGAGTAACTCGCACCTGTAACTAGGTGCGAGGATCGCAAAGAAAGGTTTGCTGATAATAAAAAAAGAACCTCTCAGACGAGTGCGAATCGTTGAAAGGTTCTAAGAAAAATTCCCGGCATCGTGCTACTCTCCCATAGTCAAATGTACAGTACCATCGCCGCTGGAGC
>JAFVSW010000014.1 GCA_017503545.1 Lentisphaeria bacterium
GCCTGACATGCTTTTCTATTGTTGTGTTTTTAACGAAGTTTTTCGCTTCTTCGTACTACTTCGACCTTTCGATCGAAACTCGTTTTATTAACGGGCTCATCGCACTATTCAAATTTTCAAGGAACACACAGAGACGCAAAACCGTGGCGGATAATCGATCCTTACGATAAATCGCAATAGATCAAACTATTCGTCAGATTCATCAAACACGTTCTGTTTTATATATGTTATCCATTTTAACGGATTCCATCTGAAACGCATCCGCGTCAAGCCGCGGAATTTGTTTTTTCTTTTCGAATGATCACCATGCTTTGTTTTGCATGATCACTTAATATATCACACATTTTCGCATTGTCAAGTCGATTTTTGATTTTTTTTCAATTTTTTTCGACTTGCTTCATTCGGCAAGTCTTTTTATCGAAGAGCATCATGTTTTTTTGCATGATCGGTTAATATATCATGCTTTTTGCATTTGTCAAATGCTCTTTTAAGAATTTTTCAATTTTTTTTTGAAAAACTTTTAGAAGAACACCGTGCTTTCCTGCAAAAGTCTTAAAAAACATCTTGCAGAGCCAGTTCATCACCATCTCTGCATGCTTTTCAGATTTCATCACTCGTTGTAATCAACGGCGCATATCTTATTTTTTAATCAGCACCGATGTCGTTTCCTTCATCATGCCACTTAATATATCATCGATTTTTCATTTGTCAAATATTTTTTCAAAAAAAATTGAAAAAAAATTGAAAAAAGTTCTTTTTACCCTCAAAATCGCCTAAAAAGGGGGTTGTCAGCCGTTTTGGCGACGGCCTGCTGTCGTTGGTTATTATTTCTGTTTTATCCTCCCCTCTCCTTTTGAATGATCTGTTCTTATACATTTATTCTTTTGCTTACAGTCGATTCTTTTGCTTACAGTCGATTCCTTTGCTTATTCTCGACTTCCCGTTCTGTGCGCTGCATGTATGCGCTCGCGCGCGCGTTTTTTGGATGTTGTATTTTCGTCATGCGTATTATGATACCACTTTAAACATCTTTGTTAATGATTACTTCTCTATTTTGGTTGACTTTTTATTATTTTTACTATATGGTATTGGCAGACAACTTAATATCAGGAGAAATTATGTCTGAAACATTTCATAAATATACATGGTTTGAAAATGAACTTCGCAGACAGATTCTGACGGGGATCCTTCCTGAGAATAAACCGATCCGATCAGAAACAATCCTGGCAAAGAAATATCAGTTAAGCCGTAATACGATCCGGCATGGCATAGAAAATCTTGTACGTGAAGGACTGCTTATCCGTGTACATGGAAGCGGAACTTATGTTGTACCACAAGTACAGCGCAAAAGCAGACGATGTTCTTTGAAAAAGAAGAAAACGATTCTCCGTTTAACGTTTCCGCCTTATTCAAATGTAACTTATCAAAACGATATGCTTTCTTTTTTTTCCGATGTACAATTTTTATTAAAGCAGAAGAAATACGAATTTCAATCTATATACATATCTGACGAAGACCACGTACCGGACATTTTGAATAAGGGTAATACGATAGCGGGAATCATTTTTGACGGCAATGTCTCCATTGCGTATTACCGTCATTACATACAGCCCTACCCCTGTATCCGCTTAAACAACTATGATACGGAATTGGACTGCAGCGGATTGAATATCGGCAAATACATGGCAGGAGAATTAAGTGTTCACTATCTGTATCAAAACGGACACAGGCGTATCGGTTTTCTTTCGGATGAAAATGAAACATGGGACAGCCGTGAATTACACAAAGGATACCGCTCGGCCCTGCTTGATCTTGGGATAGCGATCCGACCAGCATGGGAAGTCTGCTGGATGCGTGCGGGTACAGATGGCATATTGGGAAATGAATCGGTATATTGTCCGCGTGATATCACAGAATATTTGAAACCGGTATTATCATCGCCGGAAGCACCGACAGCCTTTGTATGTTACGATGTATGGCGTGCAATTTGTTTGAAATCTTCGCTGGAACTGCTGGGCTATCAAGTTCCGGATGACATCAGTATCATAGCCAATTTTCGTTCGGACGACTATCCGTTTTATGCGCAGAAAACCCGTTTTACGAGTTATCAGCTGCGCACGCGTGAACTATGGCAGGAAGGCTTGAAAATGCTTTTTGATATGATCGAAAATCCGGATATGATCAAACAGAAAGAGATCAGCCTGATTCCCTTTTTTGTACCTGGAGAAACCGTAAAAACACTACATGAATAAGAGATAAAAAAAATGAAAGGAGTCATTATGAAACAAAAGAAACGATTTACACTGATTGAACTGTTGGTGAGTGCTGCTTGTAAAGTTAGGGTTTTGCCGTTTTATTACCTCAAAATAATTTATAAAAACGACACATCCTTACGCCCGGCAGGGCGCACTTCACGCATTTTTGACAACGGTCAAAAATGCTCTTCACACCTTCACATCTTCACTCAATCAGCGTTCACGCTGATTGAACTATTGGTCGTGATCGCGATCATTGCCATTCTTGCAGCGATGTTACTCCCTGCGCTGGGATCTGTCAAAGAGAGTGGGAAACAAACACAATGCATCAATAATATCCGTCAGGTAGGCATGTCCGCGCAACGTTATGCGGATGACAACAAGTCCTGGTTTCCCCACGGGAATTACCCTACGAACGCCAATTATCTTTTCTGGTCGCGTAATATCGCCGGTTGTATGGGGAGTTATATCAGTAAAACGCAGGGGCGTTCCGGAATAAGTGATGCCGATCCGATCCTGATTTGCCCCAAGGGATCACGAAAAGCACTTAAAAAATTTGTTTCGACAGAGAATTTCAGCTATTCCTTCAACCGTTATCTGGCATCTGCCGGCGATTGGATTGGAGAAAACCGTGACAAGGTAAAAAATCCGGCGGGGCGGATGCTTCTTTCAGAATGTGGATATGATGATTGGAAAAGTAAACCACCGGCATCAGGATCAGGTACACGCGGCTGGGCGACGCATCAGCAATCCCGCCAATATTATACCGCGTTCCGTCACAACAAAAAAGCCACGGTATCTTATGTGGATGGGCATATACAAGTCTTACACTACAATACATATCCGGTCGACAGCACTGCAACGAAGGACCCGGGTAATTTCTATAAAACCTATTAAAAGAACAATAAGGAAAACAACGACATGAAAATCACTACAATTACAGCAGTTTTATTCGCCTCAATCGTGATCTGCGGTGCAGAAAATCTGATGAAGCAAAAAACGACGACTTATAAAGTATCCCCCGGCAGTTGGTATAAGGGTATTCTGAAAAGCAAGCAGCTGGGCAAGCTGATCGACCGGGATCTGGACATGACAAGCGGCAAACGCAAAGGGATGTTGAGTGATGGAAAAACATTTCAGCAGGCGGTCGCTTACAACTATCACAACATACCGAAAGAAAAGCGTTTTCTGACGGTTGATATCGACCTTGGGAAAGCAGTTGATCTGGACACAATCAATGTAATTGTTATGGAGAATAACAATATGCATAAGCCGTCGCACGTGGAAGTTTCATTCAGTCAGGACAATATGGTTTTCCGTAACCCGGCAACCTGTAAAGAATGGATCAAAAAACAATATGATCGCAAAGCAGTTCTGAAGGGAGATTGGAAACAAAGCCGTTTTGTACGAATCAAAATTTATGCAGCCTCCACCTGGCTCAATCTTACCGAAGTTGAAATTTTTGCAAAATGAAAAAAACAATCATTCTGATTTTTCTGCTTGCAGCATTTATTACAGCAGGAAAAGATTATGTATTAAAAAATAATCAATCCGCAGTATACCGCTTTGATGCACCGGCAGGAAAACATGCGCTGCTTTTTTTCCGTGCGCGGATCAAACTGCCCTCCCCTGCGGAAGCATGGGGCTTTCACGCGTTGGAAGTAAAACTCAATGGTAAAACATTAAAAGCACCATGCAATAAGGCGGAAAAACTTATTGATCCGCAAAACACGCCTCCGACGGAAACGGCGGTATGCGATTCTGCGGGGAAGCTGTTTCTGCGTGCGGATTCCGACTGGCAGACATTTAATGCACCATCGGGGGATGTATACAGCAACACACAAAGGATGAATCAGGTAAATCAGACGGAACTGAACAATGTATTTTACAATTTTGTCTTTCCGTTGAAAGATCTTAAAAAAAACGGAAACACACTTACATTAAAAGTGTTTCTGCCGGATCACGTCTCTGCCTATCCGGTAGAGATCACCGGATTGCAAATTGCAGGATTTTCTGACCGTATCGTTTTTCACCGGGATTGGCTGCAAGCGGTTTACCCGTGGAGTTTCCCAACTCTGTCTGAAATAAAAAAACGGCAGAACCTGGTCGTTGCACTGGGGGAAACGGGGCTCGGCTCATTCAGCATCTATAATTTCAAGTCATCCACATTCAAAGTTCCGGACGACCTGCAATTATACCGTCTGGATAATACGCTCATTCCGGGCAAACGGAAACAAATGGAGGATTATCATATTCCCAATACGGGGGAATTATATGTTCCTGAATTATTGACCCCGGTCAAAAAAGGAACCGTTCTCCAGTTACCGCAAGGGACAACGACCTTTCTGTTCCGCTACTGCGGAAAACGTGCCGGCAATTATAAGATTGCGGGGATACCGGTTGATATCCGGGTATTGAATTTTACATTACCGGACCATGAAACACTTCCGGTGGAAAACGGACTGTATATCATGGCATCCCAACCGCAAAAACAAAATATTTATCCGGAATTGCGGGAATACGGGATCACACAAATTCTGATATCGCCCTGGAATGCCCCTATCAAATTAAAAATCGAGAATGACAAATTACATGCGGATTTCCGCAGACTTGATGCAAAAATAAAAGAAGTTCAAAGTTGGAAATTGAGCCGTCGACAACTGTTATTCGGCACCTCAGAACCGATCTTGAATCAGCTTCATAAGCTGACAGGGGAAGGAGTGGACGGGAAAGCGTTTCAGCGCCGTTTCAAAGAATTCATCCGCTTATTTTTTGATCATGCGGATCAATTAAATCTGAAAATCTATCTTTCACTGTATGACGAAGCAAACTTTCAGAAAAAAATCTGGCATAAGACACAGATTCTGACAAAAATCGCAACCACAGTTCCCAATTCAAGAATGTGGGCGACCGTAACGGATCTGGTATCTGCGGCTTATTTTTATGATACCTTAGGTTACCGCAAAGAACGCGATCTGGCTGTTACACATCCTTTTCTGCTGATCGGCAAACCGGATACTGAAGTACAGAAAGGGATATTGATCCCGGATCAAAAAACAACCGCAGAATTGCGCGCCCGTCATTTCCGCGGAGAATATATGGGCGTGACCTCTTACCCGGGGACGGGGAACCGGTATCAGTACGGCTTCCGCTCCCGTCATTCTGATCTGGAAGTTTATATGGGTTTTGCGTTCTGGTGGGGTGATATGAAAAAACCAAATACAAAACCGCGTCAATGGTATTATGTAAGCTATCCGTTTTTTGAAAAAACGACCGGTCTGCGTTACAGCACGATCGGCTGGGAAGCGATCCGTGCGGGGATCGATGATTACCGTTATGCGGAACTGGCATCACAAAAACTGATCCGGAAATATGGACAGGCAGAAGGGAAAAAGATTCTGAAAAAAATTCTTGCCGTCAAACATTCAAATACGGAAAACATTCCAACGGATTATTTTAATCATGTACGCAACCAATTAATCAAAATCATAGAGGTAAACCAATGAAAAAAACAACCATACTCTGTTTAACCGCAGCGCTGGCATCGGGAGTCGTTTCAGCCCAGGTCACGTTAAAAGATCAACCGGGCATAAAAGGCGGTGATCATTGTCTGTTCTTGAGTAATCCGTATTTGACCGTACGTATCAATATCAGCAAAAACGGCGCTGTCGATCAATTTATTCCGGCAAACACAAATCATGATGAAGTCTTTTCCAATCAAAAAGTACGTTATTCTTTCGGTTATATGCGCCCGTCGGAAATGACATACGGGGAACAACACGCCATGCATAAAACACCGGCAAATTATAAGATCGTAAAAAACACACCTGATGAGGTGACGATCCGTTGCAGCTACCGGGTACCGACAGGCCGTTGCGCCGGATTGGAATATCAAATGGAACATACAATGCTGGCAGATTCTGCTGCATTATATACAAACGTGAAGATCATCAATCATGCAAAAGAGACCCGTACACTGGTTCCGTGGCTGCGGAATATCGTCAGCGGGTACCGTCCTCCGCAAATCCAGTTCGATCAGGCAGGGTTGGATACCGAAAGTTCACTAATACTCAAAGAAGGGACTTTCCGTAAACCGGCGACGGAAACGGATTGTTTTGTAGAACCGGCGCGCAACTGGTTTGCCCGTGTCCCCCAAGCCCCCTCCAAAGAAAAAAATATCCTTTATTGCATTTTTGATTATAGCGAAGTCTTTCAGTTTTATACAGTCCATTTCAAGTATCTGCACACCATGGAAATGATTTTCCGGATGCTGGAACTGAAACCGGGAAAAACCTGGGAAACAAAATATATGACAGCTTCCGGCGGCACTATGGCAGATGTACGCTTTGCCAGTCCCGACATAGCCGCAAATCTGGAGCGGAAGAACGGAAAACTGGAACTGCAGATCACCTCTCCGCGCAATCTGAAAAATGCCGCAGTCGAATTGCTGAATGACAAAGGGAAACTCATCGGCAAGCAGAACATAGATATCACAGCCTGCAGAACATCAATATTGCTCTATCCGGATGCAAAAGGTGAAATTTTTGAACTGAAAGTGCGGCATCAGGGGAAAGATCTTATGCTGGATAAAAGATATACCCCGTCAAACAGTAAAATGACAGCCACACTCTATTGGCTGACTGCGTTGAGACAACCGGAAAATCTGCCGGAAAAATTGAAGCCATGGAAAAAAACAAATGCTTTCCCCACAATTCCTGCCCGGAAATGCAACGTTCCCCTGCTCAAAACAAATTCCTCTGTCCTGCAAGTCTGGCCGGAACTCAGTATAAACCGGATCTTTGAACAGGATCAACCGATGGCAAAGGAAACGGGAAAGCCTGTGGAATTTGAAATTTCAGCAGCAAAAGGAGAAAGAGAACATTTCCAATTAGCGATCCGCAATAATGGAAAATCATTGCAGAAAGACTTTTCCGTTACCTTCACGATCGATACACTTCCTGCTGAAAATCTCAGTTGGAACGTATTGGATTATATCACAACAAAACAACCTTCCATGGGAGAAAAACTCATCGGACGATGGCCGGACATCATGGATCCCGCCCGTTCCTTTGCTGTAAAGCCGGGACAAACACGCGCCGTCTGGCTCGGGATCAAAATTCCCCGTACGCAGAAAGCGGGAATATACACCGGGAAAGTCCGCCTTCTCCGCCAACAGAAAACCATTGCAGAATTGCCCCTAAAGATCCGGGTGTTTGATTTTGCCCTGCCGCAAAGACCTCATTTCCGGACAGATGCCGGAATGTTTTTCGGCAATGCCCTTGCTATGGCAAAACGGTATGGCTTCAAAGGCAAAAAAAGTGATCTCAACATTCAGTTGGCAGAAACATTACTGGAACACCGTATGTCACCGCGCGGACTGCCCGTTTCTGCGGCAGGCAGTCTGAAAGAATATGAAAAATGGCTGAAACTGTATATTGAAGCCGGAGCCAATGTATTCTTTTTCCCAAAACCGCAATATGTCGGCAAAAAACGGGTCGAAACATTGGAAAAACTGCATGAAAAATACGGGGTACTCAAACAGAGTTATGTGTATGGATTTGATGAGATCCATGCGGATCAGATCCCCAAAGTCAAAGCCTGGTGTGATAAATGGCATAAAGAACGCAAAATCCCGATCCTTGTCGTATATTATGGCGGTCCCGTGGAACCGCTTTACGGTTGCATCGATATCTGGTGCCGTGCCCATTGGAAAGAAGATCAGAAGTTGATCGCCGAGCGGACACCGCAGGATCAGGTGTGGACAACCAATACACCATATTTTGCCATTGAACGGGAACCGGTTCTGGGCAGAGCAAAAATCTGGCAGGCATTTGCAGAAGGAATGACCGGATGTCTGCTGTGGAGTACAGCATGTTGGACTGTCAGCCCTTACACTCAACCATATCGCAGCGGGACCAATCTGACCGGGCTGTTATTCTACCCGGCGCCGGAAGGGATCCGGCCCGGTGCCCGCTTCAAAATGATGGCGGATGCCGTAGAAGATTATGAATATTTGTATATTCTGCGTGATGAAATGCAGAAAGCCAAAAAAGCAAAACGCAATGCCGCACTGGTAAAACAGGCGGAAGCATTGCTTGCCGATCCATTCTACGGTGGAAAAGATCTTACCGGAGAAAAATATCAACAGAAACGCACCTTGGCTGGTGATCTTATAGAAAAACTGCGCAAGGTAAAATAAAACAGAACAGAAGAAGAAAATAAAATGCTTACACTGACTTATTCCAACGGTTCCGTACAGAATTTTCCGAAAAACAATGATTATACAAGAATCACTGTTGTCCCGGAAAAAAATGCAGATAAACTCATCATCAAAACCAGCATATCCCTTGTGGATGTTCACGGGATATGGTCGTATTCTCTGGTCCCCGGTCCCGAAAAACGCAACATGCCGTGGGTTCTGCCGATCGATTCCAACGCACAGAAAAATATCCCGTTTGCCGCAACATTCAACATCGCAGGGGTCAACTGCGGCTCCTTTGCAACCACCAATTTACAGGATGACACCCGGATCCTCTGGGAAATCAATCAGGAAACCGGCTGTTATGACATCACATGTACCGTCTCTCTCCACTCCGAAACATCACCGTTCGATGTGATCCTGGACTGCCGTAAAATCGATTGGCAGGATGTTCTTGCCGATTGGCGGGATGCACTGGGATTGCCCGCCTATTCCTACCCGGCAGCGGCAGAGGATCCGGTTTATTGCACCTGGTATGCAGTACATGGGGCAGTCACTGCCGACTTTGTGGAAACCAATACTGCCATAGCAAAAGAATTGGGCTTTACCACATTGATCGTGGATGACGGCTGGTGTTACGATGATATGAAACGTGTTTCGCCGGAAACCATTGTAAATTGGTATGAAATGATCGGTGACTGGAATGTTTCAGAGAAAAAATTCCCGAATTTCAAAGAACATGTCAAACGGGTTCAGGCATCCGGGATGAAATATATGGTTTGGGTGGCTCCTCATCTCTGGGGGTTCAAATCTGAATTATATCAGGCGAATCCGGGCATGACCATCAACAATCCCATTGAGGGATATGACAAAATGGATATCCATAAAGCCGATTACTCCGGACTTGTTCAAAAACTCTGCGCGCTTGCAAAAGAAAACGGATTGGATGGTTTGAAGATCGACTTCCTTGATATCGTTGAACCGGATATCAACCATCCCAACGGCCGCGCAACGGAAAAAATGATTGCCGAACTGACCGATGGATTAAAAGCAGATAATCCGGAAGCATTGATCGAATTCCGGCAGAGTTATGCCACGCCGGGTATGCTGAAATACGGCACACAGTTCCGCGCCGGTGATGTCCCGTTCAATTGGATCATGAACTTCAGCAGAATCATGGAAATCCGTCTTGCCATCGGCAATAGAGGACCGGTTCATGCAGACCCCGCCTACTGGCCTTTCGGCGAAACGGCAGAAAACGTGGCACGGCACATGATGGCAATGCTGCCCGGTGTTCCCATGCTCTCCATGGATCTGACACGGCTCTCCGAAATGGAAAAACAGATCATCCGTTATTACATCAACATGTATAACAACTGCCGGAAGCTGATCAATCATGGAGAATGGAAATTCATCTTCGGCTGGTCAGATATTACTGCCGCATTCGTGGAAAATGAAACAGAACGGTTGATCGTACTCGCCGATGCCGATAAATTACCCTGCTGCATGAAACAGGATGGCAAACGCACGATCGTCTGCAATCTCTCCCACAAAAGTATCAAATATCCCTGTACCAATGCCGTAAATGCAGAATGTATAAACGTTGCGGATGATGAAATCCCGCCCGCAGGGTCCGCGGTCCTGAAATAAGCAGAAAACCTTGTATCATTCCAGCCTGAACCGGCAGAATATCCCCCCCGGGGCAGGCTTTTTTGTTGTTTTTTTCTTAAATTATCTGTTTCAAACTTGCAATACGCCGTATCAAGTGGTATTGTTATAGCATAAGAGGTAATTTCAAAAGTCCGGCAAAATTTGACTGAAAAAGGATTGTTGAAGAGATGAAAATGGTAGTTTGAGGTAGCGTCGCCTTACGGCTATGCCGTGACAAGGCGTGGGAAATAACCATCTACCTTCGCCAAGACTACGGCAGACTCAAACGCTCCGTTTTCAGATCTCAACAAGAGTTTTCAGGCATTTTTGAAGACTTTTGAAATTGCCTCATAATAAAAAATTAAATAAAATCTGGAGTTATTCTATGTTTTACCGTATCACTTTTCTTTTGTGCGGTCTCTTATTTATTGCCGGGTGTGAATCCGCAAATGCCAACCGCGTTCCACCGCCGGATTACAAGGTTACAAAGAAAGATCGTCTGACACGCGCAGAATTAGCAAATCTTATCAATCACGGGCAAAATTTTGCTGTCCGGTCTCCGTCTGTCAAGAAACGTTTGACCAAACAGCAGCAGCGATATATCCGGAATACAAGACCGGTTATCGTGGAAAAATATTCCGGATACAAGTATGGTTTGTTGGAAATGCGCTGGCGGATCAGCAAAACATCCGAACTGATTCTGCGTTCCAAAGGTCCGCTTGATATAAAACAACAGAATTGGAAACTGGAAATCTGCACGACCCGGAAAAACGGTCCGGAGCCGGAAGGTATGATCTCCAAAGAATTGGAAAAGAATATCGGTTTACCCCCGAAATAAGATGATTTTTATTACAGAAAGGATTTACTATGAAATTCCGTATGGTACATAACAATCTGAATGTATTTGATCTTGACAAGAGCATTAAATTTTATCAGGATGCTTTTGATATGTATGAAGTCCGCCGCATTAATGCAAAAGACGGGTCATTTATCATTGTCTATCTGGAAGACGGCAGCAGCAGTCATCAGCTGGAACTGACCTGGCTGAGGGACTGGGAAAAGCCTTACGATCTCGGCGACAACGAATTTCATCTTGCCTTTGAAGTGGATGATTATGAAGCTGCCCATAAACGTCACGAAGAAATGGGCGTGATCTGCTATGAAAATCCGGACATGGGCATTTATTTTGTAAACGATCCCAACGAATACTGGCTGGAAATATTGCCGGCAAAAAAATAAGAGTATAAAATGAAGTTCCTCCCATTCATCGGTAAGACTTTGCGCTTCCTTACCGATGATAAACAATATTCCCTTTTTACGACCAGAGATATACTCCGGCTTGTGATCCCGCTTTTTTTTGAACAATTACTGTTCATTCTGGTGGGAAGTGCCGATACACTTATGGTGGCAGGATTGGGAGAAGCAAGTATCTCCGCTGTGTCACTTGTGGATATGTTCAATACCTGTATCTCCAGTGTTATTTTTGCATTGTCAACAGGGGGAGCCGTTGCGGCATCCCAATACCTTGGAGCCAAAAGTCTTGTCCGCGCCCGGGAAAGCGGCAAACAACTGCTCGCTGTCGTCTTTGCTTCGGGGATTCTAGTATTTCTGCTGGGGGAAATCTTTCTGCATGATATTATCCGCCTTCTCTATGGAAAACTTGATGGAGATGTTCATAGTGCAGTCTTGAGCTATTTCAGGATCACGCTTGCGTCATTCCCCATTATCAGTGTTTATGGTGGTTGTGCGGCATTGTTCCGTGCTATGAACCGTACAAAGACGACCATGTATATTTCCCTGATCAGCAACATTGTCAATGTGATCGGGAACGCCGTACTGATTTACCTTTTCCGGATGGGTGTTGCCGGAGCGGCGTATGCAACATTGTTTGCCCGTCTGGTGGCAATGGTGATCATTCTTAATATGATCACTGACCGGTCACAAATCATCTATATCGACTTCAAAAAAGGCTTCCGTATTTCCTGGCAGTTCATAAAAAAGATCCTTTGTATCGGGATCCCGAGCGGAATTGAAAACGGAGTCTTCCAATTCGGACGTGTCCTTGTCCTCGGGTTGATCGCCACATATGGAACACGGGAAATCGCCGCCAATGCCGTAGCGAATACAGTTGATATGCTGGGCTGTGTCTGCGGCGGGGTATTCAGTCTGGCAGTTGTGACCGTTGTCGGCAGGGCGGTGGGCGCGGGGCATGAAAACCAGATCCGTTATTATGTAAAAAAGATGATGGGCTGGGCGTATGCGAGCCACATTTTATGGAACGTGTTCATATTCATATTGACCCCATTCATTTTGCAATGCTTCAGTAAAATTGATGTTGAGACCCGGCAATTGGCATTTTATCTGATCCTGATCCATAATGGATTGGGAATGTTGATGTGGCCAGCCTCCTTTGTTTTCCCCTGCATTTTGCGCTCTATGAACGATGTCAGAGTCACCATGTTGATTTCTGTCGGTTCCATGCTGATCATCCGTATCGGATTCAGTTATCTGATTGCCGGCTGGATCGGCAGCGGTGTATTGGCAGTCTGGATCGCGATGGTTTTTGATTGGATTGTGCGAATTATCGGATTCTATCTACGCTATAAATCCGGAGCATGGCTGCGTCTAGCCCATGCAAAATAACGCCTGTAAAAATCACCGGGGTTGTTTATAGCCGGCAAAGAGAATGTAACAAAGTATAATGCAAGCAGCCGCATAGAATAAGATGATCGGAGAATACCATAACAGCGGTGCAAAAAGACAGGCAGCTGCCATACCGAGGAACCAATAGGGCATACGGCAACGGTGCGGACATTGTCCGACACAAACCGCTGCAATACCGCTGAGCAAGGCAATACAGCACAACAGCGTTTTATTGATATCATCACAGAAAAAGGCACAATAACAAAGGATCAGCATCAGAATTCGGGTAAAAAAGGAGCGGCAAGCCTTTCCACGGACAAATAACAAAGAGATCATTGCCGTGAATGTAAACAACGCAATCAGGTATCCAAAAGGCAAATGCACTCCGCGGATATTACGGCAATATAAAAAAGAAAGGTATGCTGTCAACAGGGGAAGTCCGGAAAGAAAACCGGTTTCAAAAGACTGAAAAGAAAGTTTTGCACCGGGAATACCGGCATGCCAATAACGACTGCACCAATATACAGGCAAAAGAATACAAAACAGCCATCCGGACCAGGAAACAGTCACGGCAAATACTTTTTCCAGAAGAGTCAACAGAACCGAATTTCCTGTCTTGATCCGGGGTAATTTATGCAGAGAACACGGGGAAGCACTTTCCGCCATACGCATGAGACGGTCATTCTGTTCCTGATCGGCAAAATACGGCAAGGCAAAAAGTAAAATACGGTAAGGAGCAAACATATATTTGTAAATTCCGGCAGAAACAGCATTCCGGTCAAGCACCTCCGGGTCATCGGTCAATGCCCGGTCAGAAGCAAATACATAAATATCACTCCAACGGATAATGACGGTATTTTTAAACACTTTTTTCACGGAAGCAAGGACAGAAACAGCCTGCTCCTGTTCCCGTGGCAATTGCACTGCAAGAATACCATTTTTAGCCATCGTTTTTTTCAATTTCTGCAACCATTCAAAAGAGTAAAGTGCGTGATTCCGCCAGGTATCCTGCGGTGTCATATAGATTCCGTTTGCATAGAGAAAACGACTGTCGGCAGAAGGCGGATCGGCAATCAACACCACGGATGGAGCAGCCGTCTTATCCGCAGCCTTTGGAGGCGGGGACGGCGTTTTGCCTTGTACATGCAATTCATATTCTGCGGCATAACGCAGCTGATCACCGGCAAAATAAGCGGACAGCTCATTGGGTTTCAGATCGACCAATAACGTTACCACCATTGCGGATAAATCATTCATTTTTTGTAGCGGATGATTGAAAAAGGCGGCAGTACGTGCAGGTATCGCGCCATTTTGAGCATATGCCAACATCATCAGTTCATAATTTTTCCGGTAATCTTCCGGATCGACATTCAACTTATTGTTTTTTTTGCAGCCGGTAAAAGCCCCGTAAAGTAACGCATACAAAAGCAGAAATGCAAGAATACAACGTCCGAACTTCCTGATCCCGGGGATTTCCCCCTGTACAATAATCGTTATAAGGACAGCTCCACCGGCATAATACATGCTGAAATTCGGAAAACAGGCGGCAAGAATCACTGCGCAGGACGCAAAACACAATCTGCCGGCATCCAACTTTCCGGTATTGACGGCAAGAGGAACAGCCATAGTCAATGCTGTAACGAGAGAGAAATAACAAGCGAAGCTAAATTGTAAAAACCAACAACCGATACTGCCGCAAGTTAATAAAAAGATGGATAACAACCGCAGAGACAGTTTTATTTTCCATGTCAACGCCAACAGTAGAAAGAGTATTGCCGCAGCCAAAAAAGCAAGCAATTCCGTACTCAAATAAGAACTGTAAACGGAATGGGAAATATCCTCCACATTCCGCAACAGGTAACCTCCCTTACGGAAGAGAAAAGAAATAAAAAAAGCGCAAAACATATAAGCATGTATTGCGCCGGAAATTTTTCTGAACTTCATATAGTATCAGAACCGCAATCGATTAGAAAATCGGAACAACAACCGTTGTACCCGCTTTCAAAACTTCGCCGGACTGAAGTGAAGGGTTATGTTTTTTCAGGACATCAACAGAACGGTCAAAAGCCTGAGAAACCTGTTCCAAAGTCATATCACGATCCAATTTCATATCCAATGTGGGGATATCTGCACTGACTTCCGCAACAGGAGCAGGTGCTACGGTAACGTTAGGTTTTATTTTGGCTGCAGATGACTGCGGGGCAGCTGCTTCTTTTTTCACTTCGGGTTTGATGACGGGGACACCATCCGTTTTCTTAGCGGGTTTCTGCTCTGCTTTTTTGGCAGCAGGTTTCTTATCTGCCTTTTTATCATCTTTCTTAGCAGCAGGTGCAGCAACAGTATTGGGGATACGCAACTTCTGACCGATCTTGAGTTTCTTGCCGTCTTTGATATCATTCAAAGTCAAAAGATCAGCCAGTTTGACTTTATACATGGCAGCGATTTTACCAGCATATTCGCCCTTCTTCACAACGTGGATTTTGTAAGCACTGTTCTTATCTGCTGCATCTTTTTTTTTGTCATCAACAGCGGGGATACGCAGTTTCTGACCGGGATAGATCCGTGCTTTTGCATCCAATTTATTGTGTTCGGCAAGTGTACGCCAATTGAGTTTGTACTGTTTGGCAATACTGCCGAGGGTATCCCCTTTGCGGACCGTGTAAATGGTTTCTTCCGCAGCTTTTTTCTCATCCTTCTTAGCAGCAGGGGCAGGCTTTGTTTTCTTACCATCTTTTGCGGCAGGAGCGGGAGCAACCGGCTGCATATCCACATCTTCTTCCAGAGTCATTGTACCGCCGACAGAGGTACTGCCTGCGGGATTCTGCACCCCGATTCCGGCTTCCGGACTGGCATTAGCGGCAGGAATCACCGCTTTATTTTCGGGGGTATAAGCCCCTTCCGGCAAAAGCAGTTCTTCCTCAAATTCGATACAACCAGCCATTGTCAGCACAGCCGCTGCACAGGCAGGCAAAAGGAAATGATTACGTTGGATGCGACAAGACAACTTCATGATAAAACCTCCAGGATTATAAAAATTATTATTACATTTCTCATAAAAAAACGACATGGTAAAACAAACCACCTGATCCGGCATATACAGTCCAAAAAAAGGGGGGATGATCTACACACCTATATATTAATATCAAAATGAAAATTTTCAAATAAAAAAACAAGAAAAAATGGTATTTTTTTTATGGGGGACGGCTTTTTTATTTGCAAGTCCGGTTTTCAGTGGTATATTTCTATATGGAAGCAACCGGATAAATCCCATTATGCCGGTATCATTTTCAATAAAACACAAACAAAATGGATTGTTTATATGAAAAAGTTTTTCAATACATCAGGCATCACTCTCGTATGTTGTCTGACCGCCGCCATCCTCTCTTCCTGCGGTTATTATGAAGCACAGGAAAACAGAGAAAAAATGGCTCAGATCCGGATCGGCATGACAAAAGCCCAGGTTATCCGGATCATGGGCGAACCGCCCGCCGAAAACTATCAGACGGATAAAATTCTCTTTTATTACACCAATCCGCAGTGGTATGACGGTTTTGTGACGCGGGATGAATGTACGCCATTTGTTTTTGCAGAATTTGAAGACCGGCTGGTTGGCTTCGGAGCAGAATATTATCGCAATCATATATTGCTGCCGGATTGGGAAAAACAGAAAAGCAAACCTGCCGCCATCAAACGCTGACCGCAGGAAAACGTAACAAATAACAAGGTACATGACCAATGCAAAAAAAAGTGATCGAATTTCTCCGCGGACGTCTCCCGCTTATCTGCATTCTCCTGTTCGTCGCAATGGCATGGGGATTTGCCGAATACAAATATAAAATCTCCAATATGGCATCTCTTCTGCTCCTGCGTTTGGATGAACCGCCGGAATATACCAAAGAGTCCATCAAGAAAAATCCCGGAAAAAAGAAATATGCACCAAAAGAAACGGTGACCGGACTCCGTAACGCACAACGGAAAGCCGGTGTCATTCTGGAAAAGAAAAACTGGGATCGGATGACTCCTGTATATCGTCAGCAGGAATACCCTGCAGATTTTATTGCAGATACCTGCCTGAAAGATTGGGCGATGCTTTCCAGAGATCCGGCAAATACCACCCTTCCCTCCCCTGATCCGGTAAAACTCTTTACGGGGAAACTGGCACCGGAATGGCAATGCAAACGCTTTACGATTCTGAAAGGGGAACTCAATCTGACACGGGTCAAAGGTTTGCAGAAAGAAATCTGGCTTGCGGCAACGCTCCATACTCTTGATGCAATCGATCATGCAAAACTGCTAATCACCTGTGATGGCACACTGACCGTTTATTTCAATGGAAAAGAGATGTACCAGACCAAAAAAGATCTTGTCTTCCAGCGGGGTATTACGCCGGTCAATGTAACCATGACCAAAGGCAATAACACCATTCTTCTGAAATGGACTCACACGAAAAAACAGAAACGACTGCGGATCCGGATTACCGATCATGAAGATTTACCGCTCAATTTCAAAGGAGCGGATGAAGACTGGATCAATCCTGCGGCGAAAAAACGGAACTGAACTGCCGCTATATCATTTCCGTTTTTTCTTACGGGGAGCGCGCTTTTCCCTTTTACTCATATAATCCTTATAAGTAAGGGGTTTATAATTGGCTTTATCCCATTCTTTTACCGCATTGGGACCAAGTAAAACGACATCCCAACGGGCATTTTCAGAAATAACTTTTCCATTTTCATCCAGAATGATCAGACGGGGTATACCGTTGACCCGGAATTTCTTTTTGAGTTTGGTACGAGTCAAAGAATCAAACGGGACAGCCAACCATGGCATAGAATCCGTTTTCATATACTCCATCATCTTAACAGGACTTTTATCGGAACTGATAAAAACGATTTCCAAATTTGATTTGCGGGCAACACGTTTGTAAAATTTTACAAGTTGAGGGGTAAAAGCACGACAGGGACCACACCACAATGCAGAAAAGTACAAGCCGACTCTTTTTCCTTGTAATACAGTGGCAGTATTGACCTTATTGCCGGTACGGGATGTTAATTCATCACCAAATTCACGGACAAACCAAGGTTCTTTTTCCTGTGCGGCAAGGTGAAACACTGCGGCAACCAGAAACAATGAAAGAAAAAATACTTTTTTCATAATACACTCCTCTTTTCTGCTTTTTAATTGTAAGATACACTGACTGCATGTTTCTATTCAAATATATTCTGCAATCAACTGTTTGTCAAATTAAAAACGCAGATGTATCATAAATTTTTCAAAAAAAAGATATTTTCTTCACTCTTACGCCAGTATTTTGTCTGTTGAGGCAATCAAATATTATGCAATAAACATGCCGGAAAGCGTATTGCTGATTGCATCATCATCCACACCGAATACATGTCTGGCAATCGCAGCCGCAAAATACGGGGTTGCACCCGGACCTTTACCGGTAATCAAACCATTGTCACATTCCACCATTTTACCGGTAAAACGCAAATCTTCCGCGCCGGAAAGGGGCTCACATCCCGGATAACCGGTCATGACGGCATCATCTGCGATCCCGGCGAATTTCAGTACAATCGGAGCCGCACAAATGGCAGCGAGATGTTTGCCTTTGAGATGATATTGGCGCAGCACGGGAATCAACTTTTCCGAATCACGCAAGTTTGTGGCACCGGGCAGACCGCCGGGGAGAATGATTACATCCGCCGCATCAACGGGGGCATTATCAAATACAACATCCGCCGTTACGGTAATGTTATGACTGCCAGTCACGGTCAAATCATTCAAACCGCACAAGAGGACATTGCAATTCAAACGCCGGAGGATATCCGCTGTTGCCAGGGCTTCGATTTCTTCAAATCCGGGAGCTAAAATCAATAAAGCAGTTTTGTCGTTCATAATATAAAAAACTCATCCTTTCTTACTGAATATCGTTTGGAGCATCTGCTCCGCTAATGTTTTCTTATCCGTCAACGGAAAATCGACAACTTCTCCGGTCCGCGCATACAATGTCACCGCATTGGTATCCGCCTGAAATCCGCGTCCTGGAACACCAACCGTATTGGCTGCGATCCAATCCAGATTTTTCCGTTCCATTTTACTTAATGCACGCGCACGCAAATCTTCCGTTTCTGCGGCAAAACCGATCAATGTCTGATGCGCCGCTTTCATCTGCCCCAGAGACTGAAGAATATCTTCGGTCCGTTCCAGACGCAAAATCATATCGCCATCCTGTTTATGGATCTTCTGTGCGGAAATCTCCACAGGGCGATAATCTGCCACTGCAGCACAGGAAATAAAGGCATCCATTACGGGGAAACGGTCTTTGACCGCTTTTGCCATATCTGCGGCGGAAATCACGGGGATAAATTCCGCTAAACCGTCCGGCTGTTTCAAATTCACCGGACCGGATACCAGATATACCTCATATCCGGCAGCGACAGCAGCCTCGGCAAGGGCATATCCCATTTTGCCGCTGGAATGATTGGTAATGAACCGAACCGGGTCAATGGCTTCCCGCGTTGGTCCGGCAGATATCATAAGTTTCATATACGTGATCCTTTACGATCGACTGAAGTTTTCCGCAATTCATGACGCATTTTACGGCAAAGGGGACACATGAAAGCATCCAGCCCCAACACCGGAGTCGTTTCACCACTCAACATAATCGTTGCGTTGTCACCTTCCTGTAAAGAAATGGATTCCGGGTAATTATCTGCCACCATTTCACAGGGACCGCGGAGAACGGTAATATCAATCCGGCTTTTTTCCGGCAGCACCAGATGGTTGACCAATTCCGTGCTGTTGCTGAATGCCAGCCCGATCCCGGTCCGGAAAATACTGTGGGTAATACTCCGATAATAAGCCGTAGAACCATGTACAGTGGAAACGCCAACGCCGTCCCCTACAATTTCCCGCCCGTATAATTCACCATCGATCCGGACATCATAGCGCATCGCACTTACATGGATCCGGTTATGAATAAAAATATCATTGATTCCGAACAAACGTTTTCCGCATGCTTCCCCGCAAAGCCGGGGCAGCTCGGTTATATGCAATTTATCTTCCTTGAACATTTGCAGCTGCATGTCAACAGAATGTTCGCTGCATAACGGAGCCGTTTCCTCATCACGCAACGGAAATTTTATTTTGTGGGGATACAATGCTGCTGCCCCGAGCATGGCACCATCACCACCATAACAAAGAATCAAATCCGCCTCCTCCGGATTTTCGACAACCGAAAATCCATAAGCACGAACCTTTTCAGAAATCACCTCAAGATGTTTTCCATGAAGAAAAAATTTCATTCTGAAATTCCTTTCCATTGCTTCTGAATCGCATATACGACTACCGCCGCACAATTTCCAACATTGATCGAGGCTTTCTCTCCAAGCATGGGCAGAGAAACCGCACCATCCGTTTCCGCCAATGCTTCGGCTGAAATCCCCAATGCTTCATTCCCCAACAGAATGGCGACCCGATCCGGATACTGAAAATCCCAGGCATCCACCGCATTTTCCACCGTTTCCACCGCATAGACCGGAACACCCTCCGCATGGAGGGCACGCACTGCATCTGCGGCAGTCGGAAAAATCCGGCTGGGAACCATGGTATCAGCCCCCATTGCCGTTTTCACCAGTTTCGGGTGCGGCGGTGCCGGGGTATAACCACAACAAATAATCTCGGCACAAGCGACCGCCTCCGCAATCCGGAATATGTTTCCGACATTGTGGGCACTGCGTAAATTATCAAGAATAATACTTAAACGAATGTTACGACTCATCTGCGGCGGCCTTTTCCAAAACTCCGGGATCCATTTCCGCGGCTGCCGCCACGGAAATTGTGATTTTGTACACGGGGTAATTCCGGTGCTTTACGTACTTTTTCCGGCAGAACAAGCTGATCTTCTTCCGGCTGGATCGTATGAATTTCCATCCCCGCATATTTTTCAATAGCCGGCAACGCAAACGCACCGACTTCACAAATAAAACTGATGGCTACGCCTTTGACTCCGGCACGACCGGTACGCCCGACACGATGCACATAATCATCCGGCTGTTCCGGCAGATCGTAATTCAACACATGCGTAATGCCGTCAACATGGATCCCACGCGCGGCGACATCCGTTGCGACCAATACTTTTGTTTCTCCGGTCCGGAACCGTTCCAGAACTTTGATCCGTTTTTCCTGCGGCACATCGCCGGACAATAATTCAGCATCCACGCCATAGGAATACAGTTCCCGGACAAGATCCCGGTTATGATGTTTCATATTACCGAAAATGATCAGCCGTTCCGGCTGTAATGACCGCAGAAGATAAAGCAGGAACGGTAATTTCTGTTCCGAAAGAACGGCATAGAAATGCTGATCGATCAAATCCGTAATGACCTGTTCCGGTTCCGATTCCACAAATTCCGGATTTTTCAGGAATGCATCGGCAAGACGTAATACTTCCGGTTCCAATGTGGCACTGAACAACATGGTCTGACGGACTCCCGCGGGCGGCAATTTGGAAACAATACGCCGTACATCAGGAATAAAACCCATATCAAGCATACGGTCCGCTTCATCAATCACCAGAATTTCCGTTTGGGATAAATCCAGATGTCCGCTCCGGTTATAATCCAGAATACGCCCCGGAGTCCCGATCAGAATGTCAACACTCTGCTGCAACGCATCACGCTGTCCTTTATGATCCATACCGCCGAAAATAACGACATTGTGCAACGCAGTATATTGGGACAATGCTTCCGCATCTTTATGAATCTGGATTGCCAATTCACGGGTGGGAGAAAGCACCAATACCCGGCAGGTTCCCGGTTTGCGGTCGGCAGCAGACAATGGCTTTTTCAACAGTCGGGTCATTGTGGAAGCAAGAAATGCCGCCGTTTTTCCGGTCCCGGTCTGAGCCTTTGCCGCCAAGTCGGAACCATTGATCGCAAAAGGCAGACATTTTTTCTGAATCTCGGTACAATAAGAAAAACCGAGTGTTTGTGTCGCCGCCAGGATCTCTCCGGATAATTCAAGATCAAAGAAACGCAATTTGCCTTCTTCTTCCGGAGGGGCAATCAATTCCGCGGGCATGGGTGCCGGAGTACGCACAACAACCGGCGCATCTTTTGCATGAGATTTGGGGACGGGTGCTGAATTGACTGCGGAAGATTGTTTTTTCTTGTTTTTCTTACCGGTATTCTGAGGAGTACGGCGATCCGCCATACGAACATAAGTTTCGCCATCGTTCCGTTTGCGTTGTTTGCGGGGATTTTCCCCTTTCTTGAATTTTTTCCGTTTTTCATCGGAGGGCGGGGGCAAAGCAGGAGCGGCAGGAGAAAAAACGGAGCGTATTCCCCGGAAAACAGCTTCAATATTGTTTCTGATACGTTTGAACACGGATAAATAATTCCAATCAATAAAATTTGTGCAGACATTATTGTTTTACTGCAGATTGCCGGGCAGACTTGAATTGCGCCGGGTATGAATCAGTAATTTACACCAAAAATCAGAAAATGCAAGATTTTCCGGAGAGATTTTCCTCAGGATGTAATACGGCGGACATATTCAAAGAGAACAATCGTTGCCGCTTGTGCCACGTTCAACGATTCCGCATCGCCGGGCATGGGAATGTGCAAAGAACGGGATCCCGCCAATTCCGCCACACCGGTGGCTTCGCATCCGAAAATCACCGCCGATTTTTCAAATACATCCGGCGTCCGGAATACATTTTCCCCTCCCGCCGGCAAGGTGCGCCACATGGTATGATATCCTTGCGAACGCAACGCTCCCGCCGCATCTTCCAGCGATTCCGCATAACGCAGAGTCAATGCAAATTGTGCGCCGGAGGCAGAACGGAGAACTTTATCTGACCAGGGGTCGATTCCGCCTTTGGTCAACCAGACTTCTTTCAAACCGATAGCACGGGCAGTCCGTAAGATCGTACCGAAATTACCGGGATCACCCACACGGTCAAGAATCAACACAAAAGGATCCGGCACCGGGTCTGTGACCGGGCGGAAAGAAGGACAGGATGCCAACACCAGGATTCCCTGGGAATTAACCGTTGCGGCAAGATCTTCAAATTCACCGGCAGGCAGAACAATCCGTTCGGCGGGACATGGCGGCAAAACAAAATCCGCCTTATCTTCCCGGAGGACGATCAGTTCTACAAGATCACTTCTGCATTGAAGAATCTCGGAAGAAGAACGCAAACCATCACAAAGACAGTATGGCGACTTCTTCCTGCCATGCCTTGTCCGGAGAGACCGGATCAGCATTTCCTGCCGTTTTGTCAAACCTGACATGGAAACAAATTATTTCTTTTTCGCCGGGACAGCGGCTTTTTTTGCCGGAGCTGCGGGAATCTGTTTTTTCAGGTTGGCAGCTTTCAAAGCCCAGATGGCATAGGGATCGGTAGAATCTGCAGAGGCACGGGAAAGATTGATGGCAGCAAGTGCTATTTCCGCTTTTTTCACATCACCTTTGTCAAGAGACAAACGGGCAGAGTGATAAGCGGCTTCCGCACGCTGTGCTTCGTTCACTGCGATATTGGAAACGATTCTATCCAATGCTTTAATGGCGTCCGGAGTATTGCCCTGGAGTTCCAGGATACCGGCACAGTCGATCGCGGCACGGATACGCATAAAGGTATCAGCAGCAGTAGACTGGGAGGCTTTATACAACGCATCATATGCTTTTGCATAATTTTTTTGTGCAAGATACAGAGAAGACAATTTCATTGCGGCTGCAGCAGTATTCACGTTTTCCGGATATTTTGCGATCACGTTTTCCAATTCTGTAATGGAAGCGGCAGCAGCGATTTCACGCTGCACGGCTTTTTTCTGAGCGGCACTGATATGCCAGCCGATCACGCCGATCACAATAACAAGAACGATTGCAGCAAGGACAGTGGCTGCAAGTTTCCAATGAGCAGTAAACCAAACTTCAAACAAATCCATACTGTTTGTCTGCTGGGAAACAGGAACCTCATGCTTTTTCTTTTTTACCGGACGTTTCATTTCATTGAAATCTGTAATCTTTTTTACGCGATTGTTGCTCATAACTGTAATGCACCTTTCTTATTATTGTAATAATGTTATTTCAAATTGCAATCGGGGAAATATAACGCACCTATGCAATAAAGTCAAATCTTTATTTGCAAAAAATCAAAGGTTTTCCCGAAAAACAATTTGTAATTGCGTTTTTTTCTTTACCGGACCAATGCACTGATCGTTTTGAATGCCGGATGACGGGAATTGCGGAGCATCATAAACAACAATGCTTCTGCGGACAATTCCTGTACGCCGTTATGACGCAGATACTGCAGGCCGGTATTCATGTCCGATTCTTTCCGGGAAGAAACCGCATCCGCCACAATGTAAACAATTTTTCCGGCGGCAAGTGCATCCATGGCTGTCTGAAGCACACAAACATGAGATTCCACACCGCACAGGATCACACATTCCCGATCCTGTTTCGCCATTGTTTCCGCAAAGGCTTCGGTCCCGTAACAGGAGAAGGAAGTTTTCTCAATGACCGGAGTCCCTGCCGGCAAAACAGAAGCGATATCTTCCACAGTAAAGCCCAAACCTTTGGGATATTGTTCCGTAACAACCACGGGACATTGAAGCGCATCTGCGCCCTGCATCAGCATCCGGCAGGCTTTCACCGTATTTTCGGAGTTGCTCATGGCACGGACCAGTTTTTCCTGCATATCAATGAGTACGATGACAGAATTTTCAGGTGTCGGGAGAATCATATTTTTATTACCTTTCGTTTTATCGTTATTTACGCCTGTATAACATACACTGAAATGCTGAAAATGCAAGAAAAAAAGTCTGATTTTAGTGCAAAATGAAATATTATATGCAAAATTGTACAATTGTGTTCTTTTTCATATAAAACAATTTGCATTTAACTTTATGTCATGATATATTATCCGGAAAACATACGACGCAAAGTACAAAACAAAAGGATTCGCACCATGAGTGATCGCAATTTTTATTTCAATCTGGGAATGGAACGGAAACTGGATTCATGGAATATTACCAATACCGGAGCGAAACAATTCCTCTGTCTGTGTGATTTTCAATGCGATGAAAACGGCGATTATGTCATCCTTTTCCCTTATACAAAATTGTCTCATGATCAAAATAATTATGATAACTTTCCTGTTTATCGGGAACTCATCATCGACGGAATATCCTATTCCCAGGTCACCGATATCGAAACAGCGTATATCAGTTTTTTCTTCGGACTCCGCGTACATTTGCAGTCCGGAACTCATAAACTGGAAATGAAAATCTCTTACGGCAAAGATAATCTGGCAGACTGGTTGAATATCCACCTGATCAAAGACCTGCCCCCTGCTCCGTATACCATTCTGAATTATCATAAATCGCTTTCGATCCCCGCTGAACAATTGCCGCAAGCCGTTATTTCTGATCCGGATCTGACCGGATACACTCCCGGATGCGGCACTACGACAGCTCCCGGAAGATTCGGTTTTTCCAAAGGGGACGGCGTATTGGATTGCGCTATGCCTGCCTTGGGAATCGTTGATAAACTGTATGTTTGCGGTCACCCGGAATATCGCAAACCGTTCCGCTGGAGTTATTCCACCTTACCGGAACGGGCTCCGCTCCACGGATCCTATTATCCCGCCACAGAAAAAATTGATCAGGATACCATTTCCATCAATCACCTTACCGTGACCTGGGCAACACAATTCAATGAAAAAGAATATGCCTGTTCCTACTCCCTCGGGACGCCGGGGATCCTCACGGAAAGTGCAGAAAACATCATGCGTCTTACCGGCTTGGAATTTGCCGGTAATTATCAATATGTTTTATTCTCCGGTAAAAATCAGGATGTGGAAATCATTTCCACCGATCTGCTGGAAAACGGGGTGACAATGCACGCAAACTTTCTGCTCCTTTTCGGCTCGACCGAATTCCCTGACATACCTTTGATGATCACACTTGACCGGACACCGGAAAAAATCAACGTCAAACGCAACCCGCGTACAAACCGTTTAACAGAATTGATCTTCCATGGCTGCAGCCGCATGATCACGGCAACGCCCACCGGAATGGAATGTTATCAAACGGTCACACCGGATCAGCCGGAAGTTCTTGCGGATCTGGTAAACCGCTGCCGTTTCTGGAGTCATGCGTTTATGGCTTATCCGGTAAAATGCGAAGAATATTACAAAATCGAACATGAAACCGAACAAGTCCATATCATTCAGAAATTCGCTTACCGGTATCTGACCGATGAATGGAATACAGCACCACTGGAACTTGCCCCGCTGCCGCCTGCCTCCACACTCAATGGGACAACCATCACAACAGATGATCATGATTTCCATTTTCCGACAAAATTCGGATATCTGAAGGGGGCTTACGGCAATACTTCATCGTATACACTCCCGTTCATGCCGGTCAACCGGAAATATCCGATGCGGGATGCAAAGGATTCTTCACCGGAAGAATTGCTGAACAGCTGTATGGATGACTTTTTCCGGTTCGCTGATCAATTTCCAGCGGAAATACAAAGTTATCCTTTTGCCGGAGCGTTGATGGAGCCGTATGCATTCGCCTCCACCATGTCTCTGTTCATGAAAGAAGAACATCGCAACAAATTGCGGCAAAAAGCTGAACAGAGGTTGGAATGGGCGTGCGCCCCGGACCGGAAATATACCTACCCCGTCATTGACTGGAATTATATGGTGACCAAAAGGCCGGAAGATGAACAGGTCAAAACACTGTATCAGGGTGATACATTACAACGACGATATCTCTGGAACTGGTATCAGAGAACCGAACCGTTCACCAATACAAAATTCCATGTATGTTATTTGAACGTAGGCTTATTCACTTCCAATACCATCAAAGCAGGTACGCCGGATGAAATCGCAAACCTGAAAACCCCGCTGATCGAAAATGACTGGGGTGTCGGTTTGACGTTCTATTACGCCATGCTCTGCGCTCTGGCAAGTGGAAATATCAACCCGATCCGGGAAAATTGGGAATTGCTCAAAGATGTTTATAAATTCTTTGACAGTATGCACGACTGGGCATGTATGGGCACCGGGTACAGTGATAATGCCATCACCTGGGTGGAAGGTGCAAATTATGGCGTCTTTACCGGTTTCATCCACATGGCAAAAGCATTGGGTGATACAAAAGAGATGGAACGGGGTATTTACCTCGCCGCAAAACAATTGGGACTGCGTATGGCAATCGTGCGATCCTCCATCCATTATTTCTGTAACGTATACCATACAGCCCCCTGGTATATCACAAAATCGTTCCGGGAGGAAAGCAATCCCGGACAGCAATTCCAGAACGTACCGAAAAAATATATCAAAAACCGGTTCCGCCCCGAAGGCATTTATAATCTGACAACCGAAGGAATCTACCCCGAAATTTTTGAAGCATTACGGAAATTCTGCCCGGATGACATTACGGACATCATGAAGCAGCTGCGGGATATTTTCCTGACGGAAGAAACGTTTTCCGATGCCAATTCCCTCTCCTGGGCAAAACTGCAGCAAATCACTTGTATGCTGCAGGATGAAGCACTGGATCCCGCGGTTTCAAAACAACAGGTATTGGAAGATATTGCACACGCCGAACAAAAGGATTTGCTTTTGAAAAAATGGCGTGGAATCCATATCTTCAGCCGCCGTTTACCGGAACATTATTTCAAGGCACAACTGCTTGCCTGGAACAATATGAAAACACACCCTGTCTGGCTGGAATTCTGGAACAATGTACGGCTCGATGATGCCGTGATCAGGGGAGAAACGGCAACGGTCAAATTCATAATAACGGGCAATGCTCCGCTGCTGATGTTCGGCTGCCGGAAAAAACCGGTAAAAGTTTTGTTGAACAGGGCAGAGATCCAGTACCGCATGGACAGATACGGGACTGGATTTACCATCAAACCGGAAGATTCGGGGACATTGGAACTTGCATTTTGACCGTTTACACGGAAATATCTGCGTTGTATTTTCAAAAAAAACGTATTTCTGCCTTGAAAAATTCGTTTTCCGGGTTATAGTACCTTTAATATTATATTATTAAAAGAAAAAACATCCCTGAACGCGAAAGGTCCAAGATGTCAGAAGAAAACGAAATGATCAATCAGAATCCGGAAGTTGAAGCTCCTGCACAGACTCCCCAGAATACGGAATACACTGCCGATAAAATTACCGTTCTCGAAGGGCTTGAAGCCGTCAGAAAACGTCCCAGTATGTATATCGGTGATACCGGGATCAATGGTTTGCATCACCTGGTTTATGAAGTCGTGGATAACAGTATCGACGAAGCTCTCGCAGGTTATGCAACCGGCGTTGAAGTCACCATCCATAACGACAACAGTATCACGGTAAAAGACGACGGACGCGGTGTTCCCGTGGATATGCACAAAGATTTGGGTATGCCCGCTGTGGAAGTGGTTATGACCGTCCTCCATGCCGGGGGTAAATTCGACCATAACTCTTATAAAGTTTCCGGCGGTCTTCACGGGGTCGGGGTCTCCTGCGTAAACGCACTTTCCGATTGGATGGAAGTGGAAGTCCATCGTAACGGGATGGCACACAGCATCCGTTTTGAACGCGGTGTAACTGCCCGTAAATTGACTCCGCTCCATGCGGTTTCCGATCGTGGTACAACGGTCACGTTCCACCCCGATAAAGAAATCTTTACTGAAACTACGGTTTATGAATGGAATCGTCTTGCCACCCGTTTGCGGGAACTGGCATTCCTCAACAGTGGTGTCCGCATCACGCTGACGGATGAACGCGGCGACGAAGTCCGCACCGAAACCTATTGGTACGAAGGCGGTATTTCTGAATTCGTCAAACATCTCAATGCCAATAAATCTCTGGTCCATCCGGAAGTCATTTACATGACCCGCGAACGGAACGGTCTCACCGTGGAAGTGGCAATGCAATACAACACTGACTTCCAGACGACGATCTTCAGTTACGCCAACAACATCAATACCCACGAAGGCGGTACCCATTTGACCGGGTTCCAGGGTGCCTTGACCCGTACGGTCAACGCATACGCAAAAGAACACAATCTGCTGAAAGCGGAAAAACCGGTCTCCGGGGATGATACCCGTGAAGGTCTGGCAGCAGTGATCAGCGTAAAAGTACCGGACCCCCAGTTTGAAGGTCAGACAAAGACAAAACTGGGTAACAGCGAAGTCAAAGGTGTCGTGGAATCGATCGTCAACGAATGTCTCGGCACATTCCTGGAAGAAAATCCGGATGTCGCAAAACAGATCGTCAATAAAGCCATGATCGCCTCCAACGCCCGCGAAGCTGCCCGCAAAGCACGTGAATTGATCCAGCGGAAAGGCGTTCTCAACGGTTGCTCACTCCCCGGCAAACTGGTGGAATGTGAAGAACGGGATCCCTCCAAAACAGAACTGTACATCGTGGAAGGGAACTCCGCCGGTGGTTCAGCCAAAGGCGGACGTGACCCGAAATTCCAGGCGATCCTGCCTCTGCGCGGTAAAGTTCTGAACGTGGAAAAAGCCCGTACCGACAAAGTGCTGGCAAACAAAGAAATTCAGGACTTGATCGCATCCATCGGTTGCGGAATCGGCGAAGAAGACTTCAAACTGGATAAACTCCGTTATCACCGCATCGTTATCATGACCGATGCTGACGTTGACGGTTCCCACATTTCAACTCTGCTCCTGACCTTCTTCTTCCGGGAAATGAAACCGCTGATCGAAGGCGGTTATGTCTACCTTGCCAAGCCCCCGCTGTACAAGGTCACAAAACGGAAAAATGAATGGTATATCGACAGCGATGAACAGCTTGACCGCTATCTCATCCAGCTCGGTTACGAAGATATTAAAGTCTCCTGGGCTGCCAATGGTGAATTCCTCACCTACGATGACATCCACAAAATCACCGGTTTCGTGGAACGTGGTCAGAAGATCACGCAGGGCTTGCACCGTCACGGCGTCGATCCCTCCCGTTACTTCACCATGGAACGCAATGGCGAGTTCCCCACAAAACTGATCATTGTTCACGAAAATGACGGTTCTGCAACGGAAAGTTATATCTACAATCCGGAAGAAGAAGCCAACTGTATCGCAGAAGCCGAAAAACGCCTTCCGCCCATCCAGCTGCCGGAAAATGCAGATCCGGATGCACCGAAACCCCTCCACCCCGCCATCGACATCATCCCGCTGTATGAAGCACGGGATTGCGCCGAACTGGGCAAAGAAATCACGGATGCCGGACAGGATCCCAAGACTTTGTTCTACGGAGAAACTCCATTGATGATGATCCATAAAGGCGATGAAGAACGCCCCGTCAATTCCATGGTGGATCTGTTCAATGCCGTGAAACTCAACGGTCGCGAAGGTCTCAAGATCCAGCGGTACAAAGGGCTTGGTGAAATGAACGCAGAACAGCTCTGGGAAACAACCATGAATCCTGCAACACGTAAGATGATCCAGGTCACGATCGACGACGCAGTAGAAGCAGAACGCATGTTCACACTCCTCATGGGTGATGCCGTCGAACCCCGCCGCGAATACATCGAACGGCACGCCGCCGGTGTCAAAGACCTTGACATCTGATGGTTTGAAAAAACAATAAACTGTACGGAGAAGTCAAAATACCGGCTTCTCCGTTTTTCTTTGGACTTATTTCTTATGGATATAAAATTGATCGCCGCCGATATGGATGGTACTCTATTGAACAGTAAACAGGAATTGCCCCCCGGATTCTTTGATATTGTCCGCAATCTTCATAAACAGGGTATTTGCTTTGCCGCCGCAAGCGGAAGACAATTTATCAATCTGCAAAATCTCTTTGCCGAAGTCGCAGATAAAATGATGTTTATCGCCGAAAACGGATCCCTGGTCGCAAAAGGCAATGAGGTCATTTACACCCTCCCGATTCCGGAACATATTCTTGCAGATTTATACAATACTGCCGATTCCATTCCCGGTACAACCGTTCTCCTCTGCGGTACAAAAGCTGCATATTTGAAAACGCCGGATGAATTGGCTGACCACAATTCCAGTTTGTATTACAGTAGCCGGATATTTACAGATAATCCTTTGCAAGCGGTCAAAGACAATCACGACTCTGTGATCAAAGTCGCAATTTTCCATGCAGTAGACGGCAAATTATGTGTGGATGCCATGGCTCCATTCAGTAAGGTATTAAAATCCGCCCTCGCAGCAAAAAACTGGTTCGATTTTATGCACCCGGACGTCAATAAGGGGACCGCAATGCATTTTGTACAGAAAAAATTCGGCTGGACGCCGGAAAATTGTATGGCATTCGGCGATTATCCCAACGATACAGAACTTTTGACCTCTGCCCATTTCAGTTATGCAATGGCAAATGCGGTCCCTTCCATCAAGGAAATCGCACGCTTTGAAGCTCCGTCCAACGACGATTTCGGCGTAGCACAGATCATCCGCCAATATTTTCCCGGCGTATAAGGAAACGACACGACGGAGAGCATAAAAAAAGCGATTCCGGAACTTGCTTTTGCAAGATTCGGAATCGCTTAATTTTTTTTGAAAAAGTGGAAAACTTATTCTGCAATATTGGTCAGGCGATGGGGATTTTTCCAGCAAACCTGTTCCAATTCTGCTTCAGACAGCAAATCCAGAGAACGCAGAAATTCAATACAGCGCGGCATCAGCATGGCACTGCCGACCAGACATTGTTTGACCGGATTATGCAGTTTGCCGTTTTCTTCCAGAATCGCATCATTGCCAAGAACATGATACCGTCCGGGAGGCAATCCTGCCGCCGGAGAAGCATCACTGGTAACAACAATACGATCCGGACCTTTTACACGGATCATACATTTGATCACTTCCGCGGGGAGATGATGTCCATCCGTAATGATCAATGCGGTCAGAGAATCATTGGCAAGACCACTCCAGATAGCATTGTGATGACGATGTATCATGTTCGGGATGCCATTGCCCAAATGCGTCAGGCAATCAGCACCCGCAGCTGCGATCTGTTCTGAATTGGCAAGATGATGTCCCAGTGAAGCAGCAATCCCCAGTTTGTGAGCTTCCTGAATCGTTTCCGGTGCCCCTTCTGCTTCCGCAGCAAAGGTCATAACGGAAATTCTGCCGGAAGCAAGTTCGTGCAATTCATGAAGACATTCCACGGTAGGTTTCTGGACATACGCCGGATTATGCGCGCCAACAGCCCCCGGTTCCGGAGAAATAAACGGTCCTTCCAAATGGAAGCCGGGAATCTCATACTGCAAGCCGGCACGGTCAATCGCTTCGACAAGCATGGGAAGCCGTTTCCGGTATGTTTCCATGGAAGATGTAATGATCGTAGGCAGGAAACGGGTCACGCCGGTTTTCAAAATGGATTCTGATGCACGGAGAAAATCATCCGCAGTCAGTTCCGGTGCGGAAAAATCCACACCGAAACCGCCATTTACCTGAATGTCAAAACATTTCATTTTGTGCAGAGATCCCGGGTGAGTTTGCTCAACTGAGCAGCAGCGGGAACGTCACAGAATGTAGCGCAGTCCGGATGGATGCGGATCACAGATGCCGGATGTGCGGGAGACATTTCTTCTTCGAATGTGATCTTCATTGCGTATGCTTTACGGGCATCCGGAACGGTATTGACGATTGCTTTACTCTTGAGGATCTGACGAACACCCATGGAGATAGCCTGTTTCGGCACATCGTCCAGAGTGGGGAACCAGCCTTCACCAAGCTGCTGTTTGCGGCATGCTTCGTCCAAATCAACAACAAGGTATGCAGCTTCTGTATCGAAATCAGCCGGCGGATCGTTGAATGCGATGTGACCGTTTTCGCCGATACCGATGAAGCAGACGTCGATGGGATGTTCTGCAATGATTTTGCCCAATTCTTCGCAGGTCTTTGCGGGATCCGGATCACTGCCATTGACAAAGTAAGCCGCTTTCAGCGGTTTCGGGAGCTGGGCAATGAAACGTTCTTTGATGTACTTGCGGAAACTGGCAGGATGTGTTTCAGGAAGACCAACATATTCGTCCAAATGGAACATGGTCACTTTCCCCCAGTCGATACCCGGAGTTGCTGCCAATGCGCTCAACATGGTGAACTGACTTGCGCCGGTAGCAACGATAATGTTTGCATAGCCCTGTTTTTCGATTGCAGCAATGATTTTTGCAGCACCATGAGCAGCAGCGGCAGCACCCATGGTTTCCGGATTGGAATGAATTTGAAGCATAATAAACGTCCTTTCTTTATGCGTTAAAAAATACTTGTATTTAAAATACACCAAAAAACAAAAATGTCAAATTTTTTCCTGAAACATTACATGTTTTTCACACAAAATCACAAATATCTCATACAGATATCCCATAAAATATTTCAAAATAATATTGATAGAGGTAATTTCAAAAGACAGACAAAAAGATATATGAAAAATAACAGGATTCTTTCCGCAATAAATGACTGCGGGGTAAATTGTAACACTTTTTGCAAACTTTTGCAGAAAATAAAATATATATCCAATTGAAATTACGGCTGCAATATGATATATTTTTCTGTCGAGGTAATTTCAAAAGTCCGGCAAAATTTGACTGAAAAAGGATTGTTGAGGAGATGGAAATGGTAGTTTGAGGTGGCTACCCAGTGGGTAACCACCTCAAACGCTCCGTTTTCAGAACTCAACAAGAATTTTCAGACATTTTTGAAGACTTTTGAAATTGCCTCTGTCATTATTACAAAAAAAATTCAAGGAGTATAACACAACATGTTCAAGGAAGAAGATTATCCCCGTTCATCCGTGGAAAAAAACGGATGGCAATTAACATTCTGTGATGATTTTGATGCACCGCTGTTGGATGATATGTTTTGGTTCCCCGCATATCGTTCCGGTAGAAAAGAATATTTCAAACGCATCGGACGCCCCAGCCGTTGGCAGAATCATAATGCGTATTATGAAATTGCAGACAGTATCCTGAAATTGAAACTGACTCCGGATATGCCGCCGCGGAAAAATCCGCAAGATTGGTGTGTCAGCTGTCTTTGCACTTCCGATCACCGGTTCGGGAATACAACAGATGATGTACAGATACTGGAAAAATTTGCACAGGAATACGGCAGATTTGAAGCCCGTTGCCGCTGCGCCAAAGCAAAAGGCGGTATTCTGAATGCGTTCTGGCTGCACCATACGGATCCGCTGGCTCAGGAATATTCCCCGGAGGGCGAAAGCCGGAAAGATACCGGTGAAAAATTGGAAATCGATATTTTTGAAATTCTCGGCAGCCAGATCTCCGATACGTCGTCCTACGCACAATTAACGGTCCATTATACACCGGATGGTCACTATACCCCGCAGATCCCCGTTGATTTCTCAAAACATTTTCACGAATTTGCCGTGGAATGGGATCCGGATACCATCGGCTGGTTCATTGATGGACAGGAAGTTGCCCGTTATAACGGCGAAACACCTCGCGGAAAAATGTTTATTCTCTGCGCCCTGTTCCAATACAGCGGCTGGATCGGTGAGATCGACCCGGATATGGAATATCCGAAAGAACTGGCTTTTGATTATATTCGTGTTTATAAACGGATCGGATCATGAGTAAAACAACTTCTGCCGTCCGCCGTGCCGGTATCCTGACAATTCTTTCCAGCTGTTGCGGCGTAACCGGGGAAACCGTGCTGACGGACAGTGCAATTATTCTGCTGTACGCCTCCTCTCTCGGCGCGGGGAATACCGGTGCCTTGTTTTCCACCTCGGTACTGCCATTGTTTAATGGACTGGCGGTCATCCCCATGGCAGGGATTGCCCCGCATATCGGGGTACGGAAACTGACCTTGACGGCATGTGCGATTTCCGCAATTGGCTATTTGACTGCCGCTCTTGCCCCGTTTTTCGGTGGAGCAAACACGATTCTCTGGGGCGTTTCCTGTGCAGCATTGGTACAAGCCGGATTCATTGCCGGATGGTTCCCGCTGCTCAACAGTTTTGTGCAAGGTGAAAACAGAGTTTCATTTCTTGGAAAAATGCGCTTTTTCCATCAATTGAGTGCGACAATTTTTGTTTTGCTGGCGGGACAATTTCTTGGTGCCGCACCATCTGCCGGACAATTACAGACTGTTGTCATGCTTGCCGCCCTGATCTTCTGCGGCAGATTTTTCTGTATCATGGCAGTGCCGAAATTCCCATTGGAGAACAGTAAGTCATCCGGATCCTGGTGGATGAATCTGAAAAAAGCAGCATCCAATCCGGCATTGCGGAAATTTTCAACTTATCAATGCCTGTTCAATCTGGGATCGTTCGGCATGATCCCTCTGGCGTTGCTTTATCTGAAACATCTCGGAGTGCCGGATAATATCACGGTATTCATTTCCGCTGCCTCTTTTACCGGAATGATGATGGGCTATTGGTTCATCAAACACCTTACCGGTAAAATTCCGGCGTGGAAAATCATTTCTGTACTGGGACTTCTCTGTTTACCGGCTGCCGCCGGATTCTGTATGCTGCGTGAACTGCCGGGCACAATGGGATATATTTTTCTGGCATTGTCCCTGATCGGAACAAGTTTTGCAGTTGCGGCATTTTCGGTGGTCAGTTCCGCTGTCATGATGAATTGTGCGCCGCCGGATAATGCGCCGATGACGATGGCATTTACCAATTCATTTTATTATGGGAGTGCAGGATTATCCCGGTTATTGCTTTCCTGGATCGCTGGAATGGCATGGTTCGGGGAATACAGCGGCAGATTATTCAGCAATGGTTTCAGTATTCTGTTTTTCACATCCGGAATCATCATGCTTCTGGCAATACTGTGTGCGCCATTATTTCTGCGGCAGATCACGACCCGTTGAATTCCCTTCACCCGTCTACCGTTTTTTGCACAAATGAGGCAATTTCAAAAGTTTTGCGCACAAAAGTTGACAGATCATTTCCGAACGCCTTTTTATAATCGTTTCCGTTTGCGCCAGATATTGTTCTGCATCACGAAAATATTGTTCCCGGTCCTGCTCGTTCTTCCAATGATAATTCATGGAAAATATTTGCTTCGGCTGGCCGTTTTCTCCACAATAATCCATTAAAAGCAACCCGTCGGCAAAATCGGCAAATCCTTTTTCTGAACGGAATTTCCGGAAACAGAAATCGTTGCTCTTTACCAGTTCCACCAGCCGTGTATCCTGTTTTCCGATACCGGTCAGAACTTGATACAGTTCCAGCAAAAAACAATCAAAAAAATCATGCCATTGATTGGTCCCTCTGTATAAATTCATTGTCGTACCACCCGTATAATAGTTGGGCAACACAACATAATTTCCGACAGAAGAACAAAGTTTTGAAAAATTCCGCACCTTTTCCCGCAATTCTTCCGATGGGCCATATTTTTCCAGTCCCGCAAAAAAACCGGGCCGCCCTTCCAACTCTCTGCCGAACATGGTATGGAACGTATTCATCGTATCCCCCCTGTATTGACGCCGGTATCCGAAATTATTCATGGAAAGACCGGGCAGAAGTTCGCCCCATAATACGACATAAATCGCGCGCATGATTTCCGTATCATCACAATCAAAATACCGTTGCGGACAGCCGAATTTTTCAGAATCTTCCAATGTTCTGAAATCGAATGTTGTAATGTTGTTCACATCTCCGGACAATTTTTCCGCGATAAAATCTTTGATCAATTGAATTGCAGTGTCTTCCATATTTATCTCCTGTGATTTGTTTGCTATTGCAAATAATATACATTGCGATACCAGACACCTAATGTCCGGAATCCTTATTTTTCTCCAATTTTTTTATGGTTCTTCGACGGTTTGTACCACAATTATGCTCAAAAATATATAATAAACAAATACAGAATGTAGAATCGACCTGTTTTACACGTAAAATAAGTATAAACCTTAACGTCCAGACAAACTTGGATTTGCCGATAGACAAGC
>JAFVSW010000083.1 GCA_017503545.1 Lentisphaeria bacterium
AGCCATTGCAGATTTTTACAAATTAATTCATTGCCGCTTCCTGTGAGTTTTTTATGTTCACCGGAGTCTGCGTGCTTGAAATCGATCAGGAACATATCGGTATATGGCAGAACTTTGTCAAAACAGTCTGTTGCTACATTTCCACAACTGTCAACGGCGGTATGGATGCTTGCTTTTTTCAATTCTTTGAGCAATGCAACGGCAAAGTCGATCTGCATCAAAGGTTCGCCGCCGGAAAGGGTGACGCCGCCATTGGATTGCTGATAAAAAGCAGCATCGGCAAGCACGATTTTCATGGCTTCATCAACTGTGGTGACTTTTCCGTAAAGTTTCAGGGCATTTCCGGGGCAGGCATCTTCGCACTTTCCGCAAGCGGTACACAAACTGTGCTGAAAGTTATGTTTCCCACCCCGGAGTATGTGGGCGTTTACAGGACAGATGTCCGCACATTCTCCGCAGGAAATACACTTATAATCATAATATCCCAGTTTTTTGAGGGCGGAAATGCTTTCCGGATTATGACACCAGATACATTTTAATACGCACCCTTTGAAAAAAAGAGTGGTTCGGATTCCCGGTCCGTCATGAATGGCGAACCGTTTCGGTTCCAGTAAAAGCCCTGTGATTTCCGGCATGATGATTTACTCCGCAATGCGCAATGCGCGTGTGATATACATATCCTGTTCCTTTTCGTTCAATTCCACGAAGCGTACATTCCAACCGCATACCCGGACTTGAAGATTGCTGTACTTTTCCGGGTGCGCTTTGGCATCGATCAGCGTTTGCGCATCGAATACATTAAAGTGGATCTGCAAGCCGCCGTTTGCATAATGGGAGAAAAGATAGTGTTTCATGGCTTCCAAACCTTCTTCGCCCTGAACAGTTGCCGGATGCAACATAACATCCAGCGGAAAATCACCTGGCAGATCATGATAATCCATTGCACAAATGGAACGGCTCAAGGCGGTGAGCCCGTTGGTGTCTGCGCCCATCGTCGGGGAAAGGTTTTTGGAAAATTCTTCTCCTTCCTTGCGTCCATCCGGCGTCGCGGCTGTCTTTTCTCCCTGTACGATGAATTGCCGTGCGCAGTGACCGGACATGGAGAAATAACCGCCTCTGCCGGAGGGATGGCGATTGATCCGGGCGGCGGCAAATTTCACAAGTTTATTGGCATATTGATCAACTTCCGGGATGCCATTGCCGTATTTTTCTTTGCAGTGAAGCATTTTGAGACGGAGTTTCTCTGCACCTTCCCAGTTATTGTTCAGAATGTCACGGAATTCTTCCAGCGTTACAAGTTTTTCATCGAACACTGCCTTCTTGACCGCCATCAATGCATCAACAGTCGTACCAAGTCCGCACAGGAGAATCCGGGAGGATTTATACTTTGTTCCGCGGGAAAATGCATCGATCCCTTTTGTGAGACTGGTGATATTTGTGCTGGAAAACATCTGTCCCGGATTGATTTCTCCGAGATGCTGTTCGATTTCAAAAGCGATTTTCTTGAGACTCTGAATGATTTCATCCAGATAAATTAAAACCGTTTGATAGAAATCATCAAAAGTCTTCATCTCTTCCAATTTCATCGTCTCGGATCTGCATTGATAATCACCGATTTGGGAATAGCCATTATTCAATGCCAGTTCCAGACATTTGAGCATATTTATATGGCCGGAACCCGTCCCGTTGGAATCCCGGGGCGCAAGTTCATAGCATCCGGAAATAGGGCAGATACGCGCTTCTTCTTTGGAAAAACCCCGGCTGATCAGCAATTCCTGTGCATTTTCATCGCTGATGAATACGAGACTGGAATTATGATCACGCACCATCCGCAATGCCTGTTTCAACAACCAATCGGGAGTGTGCTTTGCGATTTTGAGCTGGATTTTCGGTGTAGGAATAGCGAGTTCATCAAAAATTTCCAGAATCAAAGCGGAACATTCGTTGTATAACGTGCCGCCATCGGGGGCGGTTCCGCCGAGATAAAGCGGATGCCCCCAATAGTTGTCGATGGATGCCCATTGCATAAAAAAACAGGTAATG
>JAFVSW010000084.1 GCA_017503545.1 Lentisphaeria bacterium
GCGTATGGTGTCATAATCCGGAATCCCAATCATTCCACGCAGAATTGCTTTTCAATACTGCAAAATGTGTAAAATGCGGCATGTGTGCGCCCGTCTGTCCGGAAAAATGCCATTCCGTTACAGCAGAAGAACATACCTTCGACCGGAGCAAATGTGTTGCCTGTGGACGTTGTGCCGATGTTTGCCCGGCGGAAGCATTAAAGCTGGCGGGCAAAGAAATGACCGTGGATGAAGTTCTGCAGGAAGTGCTGAAAGACCGGGTTTTCTACCAGAATTCCGGCGGCGGTATGACCTTATCCGGCGGTGAACCGTTGGCGCATTTTGAGTTCACTCTTGCCCTGTTGAAAGCGGCGAAAGAGGCTGGCTTGCATACCGCAATCGAAACCAGCGGCTTTGCGTCTTGGGAACGGATCCGGCAATTGCTTCCTTTCGTCGATCTCTGGCTGTGGGATGTGAAAGCGACTCCGGAAAAATACGAGACGCTGACCGGTGTCCCTTGGGATCCGATTTACAGCAATCTGCAAAAAGTTGCAGAAGCAGACGGCAATATTGTTTTGCGCTGTCCCCTTGTTCCCGGAGTGAATGATGAAGATGCACACTTGATCCGGATTGCTTCTCTTGCCAATGAATTAGGAGCAAGCGTCAAGCAAATCGACTTGGAACCGTATCATCCGATGGGTGAGGGGAAAAGTCAGGAATTGGGGCGTTCTGACATCTTCCATTCTGAATTTGCCTCTGCTGACAGTAAAAAACATTGGCAGGAAGTGATTTCTGCCCATACTGCGACCCCGGTCCATTCATATTGAGTTCCGCCGGATTTCTTTACGGCAAAATCGTTTTTTTTATTTTGGCATGATTTGTTTATGAATTGGCAAGATATGATATTGTGTTTTTTTAAAATTGCAGTATAATATTTGCAGAAAAGAATCCGTAAAAAAACATTGTATCAGGGATGGTCATTCATGATGAAAAACACCGATAAAAAAATATATTGTTCCAGAGAGTTGCTTTCTTTCAACCATAACAGAAAAGCAAATTTTACGCTGATTGAATTACTGGTTGTGATTGCGATTATTGCGGTACTTGCTGCTATGCTTCTACCTGCCATGCAATCTGCAAGAAAGACGGTACAAAAGATCAGTTGCTCCAATAATTTCAAACAATTGGGGATGGCATGGTTTCTTTATTCCAATGATAACAACGAATATTTGATGCCTTGTATGAAGATTGATGCCCCGGAAATTTACAGCTATTCCAAACTTGTCAGTTTTGAATATATGATGTTTCATAATTTCAAGCCTTTGCGTCAAACACAGAATGTTGCGGGGAAAAGTGCAAATGAAAAATTATTTATTTGCCCAGCCGATCCCAATCCTCAACGTCATTATGCCTCGATTCCGTTGTATTTGAGTTATGGATATAATCGGCGGATCGGGAATGCGGCAGCAATTGCCAGAGCCACAGCTGCTGAAAAAATGAAGGATATTGCAAAAGTTGCTTCCCGTGCCGTCATTATGGCGGATAATTGGCGACGCAATGCGGCAGTCGGCGGTGGCAATGAAGTTTGCAATATCGAAAAAATTGCCACCATGGATATGCCGCCGTTCGGGGCTCATGCAAAATCTCTGAATGCTTTGCATGGGGATGGTCATGTGGATGGATCGATTTATTACAGAGCAAATTCGGTTTTGGATATCTGGAGTGCAACAGATATTCAAGAATGGAAATAAAAAATTAATATAAAGGTTTATCAATGAAGAAGGTATTAAGTATTCTTTTTTGTACGGGCGCATTTTTCCTGATGGCTCAAATTCCTGTGATTCGTGATGGCAAGGCGGCATGTTCCATTATTCTGCCTGCTATACCGACTGCGGTAGAAAAAACAGCAGCAGGTGAATTGGCGGAACATTTACGTTTGATTTCCGGTCAGAATTTTCAAGTTCTTTCCGAGAAAGAGATGCGCCCCGATATGCCGTATATTCTTATCGGTGGGACGGCACTTGCAGAGAAAATGTTCCATAATAGATTACAGGACGATGAATATGTTATTCAAGTACAGGGAAACCGTTTGCTTTTGACAGGCGGTGGAACACGTGGAACCCTTTATGCTGTGTATGATTTTCTGGAACGGGCAGCAGATTGCCGATGGTTGGATGAACACAATTCAATCATTCCGGCAAAAAAAGAGCTGACGGTTAAATCTCTGAATATTCGCCGCAAACCGGATTTTATACAACGTGAATACAGTGACGGTTTTGAATGGTGGGGTGGTATTCCTTCTTCGACTTTATTCAAACATCGCAATAAAGGAACTTGTGCCGCAGGGAAAAAATATGGCTGGGGCGGCATGGAACGGTTGGGATATGCCAGCGGCGCACATTCTTTTCATATCTATATGAAATCTTTGCCGAAGAATGATCTTGCCTGCTGGCCGATGAATAAGATTGGCAAGCGTGAGGTCAAATTGGGCGCATTCGCACCGGCTCCCTGTATGACAAATCCAAAAGTCCAGAAGATTTTTACAGATACTCTGCTGCAATTTATTCAGCATGACCGTGAGAAAGCGAAACGGGCAGGAAAACCGTACCCGATCATTTATGATTTGACGCAGAATGATAATCCGCAAATGTGCCATTGTCCGGATTGCGGAAAACTGATCCGGCAGTATGGTCAGAAAAGTGGTTTGTTATTGTATTTTATCAATAAGATCGCTGAAAAAGTCGAAACAGTCTATCCGGATGTTTATATCCGCACATTTGCTTATCTTGGGACAGTCCAGCCGCCCCGGGGGATTCAGCCCCGCAAAAATGTAATGATCCGTTTGGCGATTCTCGGAAAAGAATTTTCAATTGAGGGTGTGACTGCGGATACGATGAGTTCTGTATATTCCAAATCCAATTTGGAAGCCCGTGCAGTGATCGAAGATTGGGGTAAATTGACATCCTTGATTGATGTATGGGATTATTGGGGACTCGGCAATGTATTGGCAGTCAACGTCCGTTATATCGGGGAAAAACTGCGTTATTATCATAAAAACCATGCGGTCGGAATGGTTATCGATACCTCTGATATCAAACATGCGTTTTTCGGTTTGCGCCGTTATCTGACTTTGAAATTACTGGATGATGTATCCAGGGATGATCAGCAGCTCATTCGGGATTATATGACCGGGATGTTCGGCAAGGCAGCGGATGACATGACCGCATATTTGAATTATCTCACGGAGCAACAGGAAAAATTCGGTTTGCCGCTTGGTCAATATTCGATTCATGCTTTGTCTTACATGGATCTTAAATTTTTTCTGAAATGTATGGATTATTTTTCCCGTGCGGAAAAGGCTGTAGGGAATAATGCTGTCTGGCAGCGGAATATCCGCTTTGAAAAGAAAGCGTTGCTTTACAGTATGATTCAGCGTTGGGATAAATTGGGAAAAGTGCCTTATGATAAAAAAGCGATGATCAATGAATATTTGAAAATTGCAGAAGAACAGTTGAACTATTATTTCCCCGCGAATGTGCAAATGAGTCCGCTTTTTCTCAAAAAGAAAAAAAATCTTCTGGTCGCTGAAAATAATTTTGTATTTCTTGCCCGTGCAAAACAGGGACAACTTCCTGCTGAATTGGCAGGGAAGAAGAATGTACGTAACGTACCGTTTTCCTTTTTTACCATCAATAACCGGCGTACAGCCAGCCGCGTGGAAGATCCGGAATCGAACAGCGGTTTGACGGTCATGATCTATGAGAAGGATAAAACGAAAAGAATGGCAAATTCCGTAGAGTTCGGTTTGTATAATCAGACCACTCGTAAATTTCATTCTCATATAAAAATCCCGCTCAAAAAGTTTCCGAAAGATGAAAAATATCATCTGTTTCATGCCGGAACGTTGGAGTTGACAGGGACTGACCCCGGAATGGTCACTCTGTTTGCGTGGCGATCCTGGAATTTCGGCTGTACGATTACCAGTCTTCTTTCTGCACAGGAGAAACGGAGTAAAAAGAAAATCGATGTATATATATCATGCCGTTTATGCGGAGCAGATTATATTCCCGGTTCTCAAAAAGAAAACAGTTTTTCCGTGGATGCTGTTTTTCTGGTGGATCATTAATAAATATAATTTAATTTATGCTGATGGAAAAGAACTATGGCATACAGATACGTTTTTTCAAAAGACCAGCCCCGATATCTGAACTTTCCATTACAACTGAAATGGTTCGGTTATTTGGCAAAAGCGTTTGCAAAATATCAGAACAAAAAAGCACGTGACGGTGTGTTTTTCGGTTTGATCCTTCGCAGTTATGGCGGGAAAATGTATTGGAATGATGTGACAAATCAGGAACGTTATGAGATTCATCCGCCTTGTTTTTCCGCTGCTCCCGCCGGAACGATCAGCAGTATCGAAGCCTCATGTCCGTGGGATGAAGTCTATCTGGGATATTCGGAAGATTTATTGCCGGATTTTCAGAAGCTGGGGATCAATATCGATGGCAGATGTTATCCGCTGAAAATATCCCCTGTACAGCAGAAATGTATTGATGAATTGCGGGAACTGAGTTGTAATTTGGATGAGCCAGGTATGGTTGACCGGTTGGATATGGCTGCATTCCGGCTTATTATGGAATGTTATCTGCCGTCTGCCCAATCGGTTTCCTCCCTTTCCGAACAGCAGGTCTTGCATAAGATCGCAGATCATCTGATTGCTCATTCCTGTGAAAAGATAAAGTTTTCGCAAATCGTGAAAGCGTATGGGCTTTCGCATCGGGATTTTTACCGGAAATGGTCCCGGATTTTTAATTTGTCTCCGGCGCAATTCGTAATGAAACATCGGTTGGAACAGGCATGTAATCTTTTGAAATTTTCCAACAAACGGATCAATGAAATCGCGTTTGAATGTGGTTTCAGCAGTTCGATCACGTTTTGCCGCTGTTTCCGTAAAAATTATGGTATAACACCGACAGAGTTCCGTCAGAAAGAGGAACATGCTTTGGTTTGAATCCGGAATATCCTGCAGCAGAAAGGAATAAATTATGCAGTATCATGATACGATCATTGACGAATGTATCCCGCCGCCTGAAAATCAATGGAAATTTGTGGATGAATTGAAAATACCGGAAAAATGGTATTTTGCCTGGACACGGAAAGTGAAACGGGAAAAGGAAGCGGATCTTTCCGGTGGTGTCCGTATCGTGAATGAGTTTGCCGGATCTGAACAGAAACTGGAAACAGCAGTTGCCGATCTTATGGCATTTTTCGATGAAAGCCCCGTCCGGAATCAAGCGCTTTTTCCTGTTATTTTTCAAAAAGGAACGGCGGGTCCTTATGACTCATTCCGGATTGAAATCGGGGAAGACAAGATTATCATAACGGCAGAAGATGTGGAAGGCATTCGGCGCGGGATTTTTCATCTGGAAGATTTGTTGCTCAGTGCGGATGGGCCCTTTCTTGCTTGCGGGATGATCCGGAAAAAAGCATGGCTTAAAAATCGTATTTCCCGCTGTTTCTTCGGTCCGATCAAACGTCCGCCGATGAATCGTGACGAATTGATGGATGATGTGGATTATTATCCGGATGCGTATTTGAACCGGCTTGCTCATGAAGGGATCAACGGGCTTTGGTTGACTGTAACATTCAAGGATCTCTGCCGGACGGAATTTACGCCGGATGCAGCACCGGACGCAGAAAAACGTCTTGCAAAATTGCAGCGTACGGCAAACCAGTGTCTCCGGTACGGGATCCGGACGTTTCTGTTCATGATCGAGCCTTGTGCATGGGAGATGGATGACCCGATTCTGAAAAAATATCCGGAATTCGGTGGTGCACACAGTGCTTGCGGGCTGATTACGTTCTGTCCTTCTTCTGAAATCTCCCAAAAATATCTCTATCAATCGACCAATTACATTTTCAGCCGTGTTCCTCAGCTTGGGGGGATCATCAATATTTCCATCGGGGAGCGGACAACCACCTGTTTGAGCAGTATGTCCTGGGATGAAAGCAGTAGAGTTTACAGCCGGACCATGACTTGTCCCCGCTGTAGTCAGCATCCGATCCGGGAAGCGATTTATAAATCGGTCGATGCCATGACTCGCGGGATGCGTGATGCTTCTCCGGACGCGGAATTTATCAGTTGGTATTATATGCCGAGCCGGGGTGATATGTATGAGGATTTTTATAATCTGAATAAACTGCCGGATGGTGCAACCTTGCTGATCAATTTTGAATCCGGTGGAAAACAGATTCAGTGCGGACGGGAGATGATCGGCGGGGATTACTGGCTTTCCTATGCCGGTCCATCCGAACGTTTTGAGCGTATGATAAAGAATCTCCCGGAAGGTGTCGGGCGGGGCGCAAAACTTCAGGTCTCCTGTTCTCATGAGCTGGCAACGGTTCCTTATATTCCCGTACCGGGCTTGCTCTACCGCAAATATAAGGAAATGCACCGTTTGAAGGTGACTACAGCGATGCAATGCTGGTATTTCGGTAATTACCCCGGGTTGATGAATAAAGCGGCGGGTATGTTGGCTTTTGAAGATTTTACTACGGATGAAAATGATTTTCTCAAGCGACTTTCTGCGCCTTTCTGGGGCAAAAATGCGGAAACGTTTGCTTCCATCTGGCAATTGGCGTCTGATGCTTATGAAAATTATCCATTATCGATTTGTGTGCAATACAACGGACCGTTTCATGACAGTATCGTCTGGCCGTTGTATCCGTACCGGCGTTATCTGCCGTTGACTCCCACCTGGCGTTTGGATTTTCCCATCAGCGGTGATACCATCGGGGAATGTCTGTTTGATCTTCCGTTGGAACATGCGGAGATACTCAGCGGAAAAATTACGGAAATGTGGCATCAGGCAACGGAAAAAGCCAATGTGTTCCGTCAGGAATATGCCAATGCTCCGGAACAGCTTGCTGTTCTCGATCTGATGGAGGCTTTGGATATCCTGTTTGCATCCGCTCATAACATTTTCCGTTTCTATCAGCTCCGTGGGGAGGAAAATGGTTTTACTCCGGAAATGCGTGCCATTATGGAACAGGAGATCGCATTTGCCGGTCGGATGAAAGAGCTTTGTTTGAAAGATTCCAGACTGGGCTTCCATTCGGAATCCGAAAATTACCGTTTCTTCCCGGAAAAATTGGAGGCGCGTATAACGTTCCTGAAAGAAATGATGGAACATCCTCTCCCTGAATTGCCGGTTGATAAAGTACACACCATCAATGATCAATGGTTTCAGGCAGATCAATATAAATGGCGTCTGGAAAATACCGGCAACAGTCTGAAAATCCACGCGGTTTTTGCAAATACGTATCGGATCGATCAGTTGTTCGCGGCAATTCAGGGTAGACCGGAAACCGCCCCCATTGTGATCGGCGTTACCAAGAACAATGACCCCATCCTTACCCCGGAGAATACAGAAATGAATGCCATACTTGATGGCGATGGATGGAAAGTTGAATTCACGATCCCATGGGATAAAATTCATTTCTGTAACGGAACATTCCGCCTTGCCTTGACCCGTTTCCTGGTCAGAAAGAATACTTGCGAATTTTCTTCCTGTCCGGAAGTCCCGGTCACGGACGATACCTTGTTCCGGTTGGGGATCGGCTATCATCGACCGCAGTACATGTTGACTTTCCGGCGCAGTTGAGTTTCGGATCATTGGCAGAAAGTGATTTCTGCCCATACTGCGCCCCCAGTCCATTTGTATTAATGTCCCGCAGACAATTCCCGCACTATGTATGACCGTGAATGGAAGTTTTCCCATATTCCTGTTCAAAAATTAAAATCAGGGATGTTCGGCATTCTTCCATCCGGTCCACATTTTTGAATTTACACCCGCAACTGAAATCTTTGCCATTTGCATGGGGCGTACTGCTCCGGAAAGAAACAGCATATTGGCTTTACCGAAATGATTATAACCGATATAATCCTTGCTCATGAAATTCTTTGCATTGTCTTTTGCATCTCCCAGAACCAGAAGGGAGTTGGGTAGTTCGATCTGAGAAAGTTTATAACTTACGGCAAAGGAGAGCGTTTGATTCTTCGCACCATTCACCCAGTAACCATTGTACAGATAGGTTCCCCAGGCTTTCGGTAAAGGCGGATTGGGGTTGGATGCTGTCAATTTTATGATGCTCGGGCCTGTGACATCGCAAATCATCACTTTCGGCAGAGATTGAAACTTCAAGCCTTTTGCAAGATAGCCATCCTGAAACAGTTCACGGCGGTAGTCCTGCCAGGTGATACTTCCATATCCGTTATAATTGTATTTGTGAACGACCATATATTCATTATTATCATAGCTGTAAGTCGTAAATGCGAGCCCCACTTGTCTCAGATTGCTCTGACATTTTGCGCTGAGTGCATGCAGCCGTGTCCGGTGCAGTGCTGGCAACAGCATCCCTGCAAGAATAGTAATGATGGCAATTACTACGAGGAGTTCTATCAGTGTAAAATCTCTCCGCATTGGTCTTTGTTTTGCGTTCCTGTTCATGATATTTTATCCTTTCCCTGTTGATTTTATTTCTTATGTGTAATAATTCTTTTCTGTTACCGTTTTCCGGAATCAAGCCGGATGCATTTCAAACTTCTTGGCGGCAGGGTGCCGCGGATGCCTTCGAATTCAAAGGTCTGTTCATTTGCCGTATAATTCGCGAGGAACAGTGCATCATTTCCTTCCGGATCGCGCCAGACTGAATGAAGTATCGCAGGAAGCTGCCGTTCATGCGACTTGAAATCTTTTTGGGTCGTATAAATCGACCGGGTCATGAAACGGACCGTTGTCTGTGGTACGGAAAGTTTCCCGGGAGTAATCATTGTTCCGTCAAACAACCAATCCAGATGATCGGCATAAAACTTTGCTGCAGAAAGCAGATAATCCATGATCTCCCGGAAACGCGGATCCGTCCAGTGGCGATTTCTCAGGCAGTGAACCGAAGGCTGCATTCCGTTGATGATGTTCAGCGAAAGTTCCAGGTAGAACTGGTCCGGATAAAGTTTTTCCCATTCCTGTTCCTCATTCTCCTGCCAACGATCTTCCGCGGGCCAGCCATTATCCCACGGCGGAATACCATCCGGTACACTGTACGATCCGAAGAGCGCGGTTGTCCCGTGATAGATTGCCTGGAAGACCGGCACGAAATCGCCGCGGAATGTCGTCCATAATCCATCGGTCAACCGTTCCCAGCTGTGACACAGCACGATCATGGAATCAAAGAGATCCAGATATTCCTCGCTGCAATCTTCTGTGGAAAGCGATAACCCCGGGTTGCGTTCGCTGATTTTTGCTATATACTGCGCAAATCCCTGATGATGATATGTTCCCCCGCCGGGTGCATGGGTGTGACGTGAATTCCAGCAGGGATAAAAGTTGGAAACACACCCGCACATATCCAGATAAAGTCCATCCACTCCCGCCTGATGGATTTTCGCCGCCTGTACGAACATTTCTTTCTGAAAAGGTTCGGATTCGCCGCACATGAACGCCAGTCGATGATGATTGTAACGGTTGAAAGGTACGTTCAGAATATCGCCGTTCTCCAACGCAATTGCAGATTGTTCCCCGCCGTTGCTCCAACCCGGATTATCCATATCCCAGGTCATCCCGTTGGTATAAACCTGTGTAAAAATTCCGTGCTGTTTCAGTTCGGCAATTTTTTCTGTAAATACTGCTTCCCCTTCTCTGGGCGGCCAGTAGTAAGGATAATCCGTATCGTAGGGATTGTGATGCCACCAGTACCAGTCCAGCGCGACAGGTAATCCGGATTCTTTTGCAAAACGGATGACCGGATCCCCCACTTCATCCGCTCCGCCCCGATTCCAGAACCACATGGCTGTATTCCGTAAAGGGTTGATGCGTTCTTTCGCTTTCCGGTATTCTTTTGTGTTCCAGGCAAAACGGCGGTAACGCTCTGCCGCTTCGAACCAGCCTCCGGTAAATTCTTCCAGGATCACCGGATATGGAATCGTACAGGCAGCAACGTTTTCTTTTTGCGGAACAAAGAACGTAACGGCTGCTTCCACATGATCTTCAGCCCGGCGGACTTTGATATTTTTGAGATAATGTTCTTCATCCGGCAGCATAACCAGAATGTTGCGATCCGTTCCGAAACATGCTGCCATCTGGTAGGACGAAAAAGAGCAGGAGAGTTCTGCTTTCTCCGCCCAATTTTCGATCGGACCTGTCAGAAAACCGGTTGATTTCGGCATCAACAGTCTCAAGTCGGGCGAATTCAGATGCCAGACAGGAAATTGCATTTCACGGATTTTTACTTCATCCGGACAGTTGGAAAATGCCAGATGAAATCCGGAATCATCCTGCCAAAGCCGGACTTCCATTCCTGTGGAAAATTTCCAGCTGCAGGATTGATCCGTCGCTTCCGTTACTGTAGCATCCTCATTGGTAAAAACTTGTTCCTTACCATCAACGGAACACCCTTTCAGACGCCAGAACGTTTCAATTCCCGGTATTGTCGGCAGCTTCATTTTCCAGATCCTTTCTCGATTGAAATAATTAAAAACTTTCGATATTAAGAAAGCCTTCTATCTGCTCTGCTGTTTTGACCAGTCGATTCAGTATTTCCTCCCGGGAGATATCCTGTCCGTTCCGCCATACTGCCCCTGCCGCAGCAATGACACGTCCCCGGATCCGGATCGGTACGACAGCAACCTGTTTCCCCTTGTGTTCCCCATAGATATGATTCTGCAGGGAAACTTCTTTGAGGTGGGCAAGTATTTGCTCATCGGATAACCCCGTGAAAACGCCACGGTTCTCTCCCCAGGATGCGATGACTTCCCGCTGTTCCGTTTCCGGTGCGTGACTCAGGAGTATATGACCGGAAAGAGCCAGATTAAGATCGTATCTGCGAATTCTCCGCAAGTCAAGATTGATTCCAGGGTCGCCATTGAATCCGCAAATGATCAGGCGGCAATTCCCCTGACGGAGACAGATTTGAGCAGAGACTTTCATTTCCACCGCAAAAGACCGCAACAACCGTTCTCCATGCAGTGATAATTCCTGATAAGGTCCGCAGCTCAATAATGCCGCCGCCGGACCGATAATATAGCCTTTGCGGGGTGAAAGTTGCTCAAGATATCCTTTTTCCGTCAGCAACTTCAGTAAGCGGACACTGGTTGATCGCGGTATCCCCAACGCTTCTGCTGCTTCGGATGAGGTAAGTTCACGCGGTGCTATCGCTGAAGCCATTTCCAACAGATCAAAAATTTTATTCAGAACTTTGATTTCCATATTTTATAAATTCCATATTATGAAACAATTGTTTTATGTTATGATAATAATATAATTCATGGATGCGAAAAAATCAAATTGGAAATACAAGAAATCTCTAATTTTTTATAAAGTTTTCTTTTCTGCTTTCAGTTGATTCCCTTTTGCAGAAATGTTTGCCTGTAGAGGTAATTTCAAAAGTCCGGCAAAATTTGACTGAAAAAGGATTGTTGAAGAGATGGAAATGGTAGTTTGTTCCGGCGTCGCCTTACGGCTATGCCGTGACAAGGCGTGGGAAATAACCATCTACCTTCGCCAAGGCTACGGCGGACTCAAACGCTCCGTTTTCAGATCTCAACAAGAGTTTTCAGGCATTTTTGAAGACTTTTGAAATTGCCTCTGTAAAAAAATAAATACTGGTCAGGCGTTATTTTTGCCTACCACGCGGTTTTTGCTAATACGTATCGGATCGATCAGTTGTTCGCAGCAATTCAGGGCAGACCGGAAAACGCCCCCACTATGCTATTTTGCGCAACAGAATAAAGGATATGAGGAAAGATGTTAAATGCTTAAAATGAATAAGGTTGAGGAGTAAAGATGGAAAAATGCGGGAATTTAAAATAAAAATGGTGGTGGGGGACGGATAAAAAAATGGCGGGCCATTTTTTGTGAGCAACCCATCGAAGCCTTGACATCTAACCTGTTATCCTCTATCATGTTGCAGAGTTGATAATGATAAAAAAGAGCTTCAGACTTGTGTTAATTTTGCTCAAAAGTAACCCTAAAAGTGACCCTAAATGTGAACCAAAGTAACCCAAAATCATTATCCGTAATATACCGTGCAAAGATAAAATTTCAAGACATTTTTTGAAGTCGATATCGAATCACACGTCCTGATCCTTGCGATTATCCGCCACACAACTTCAGCCTTTTGCGGTTGGACCCGAAACTTGGACAACTTGACAAGGTGTAAAACGATGCTAAATTAAAGCAAAGGAAGGATTGTTTTATCATGAAGAAAGTCTCATGACAGTAAATTCAAAAGTCGCATGGCGTTGAAAGCGTTGCGTGGAGATTTAACCGTAGCAGAAATCGCCGGTAAGTATCAAATTCATCCTAATCTGGTTCAGCAGTGGAAAATGAAGTTGCAGGAAAGTGTCTGCGATGTTTTTATGACCAAAGCGGAACGGAAATCCGAAACTAAACCTTATACAGAAGATGATCTGATGAAAAAGATTGGTCGGCTTGAGGTGGAGAATGATTTTTTACGAAATGTGCCCTTGGCTCTGGGATTGAATCCCGAAAGGCGCAAATAAATGAAAAAAACTCATTTGAGCGTAAATCGTCAGTTGCGACTGCTGAAAGTTTCCCGATCAAGTTATTATTACAAGAGTCAGCAGAATATAAGTAAAGTTGCATCTGATGAAAGAGTCAAGGACGAAATTATGGACATTTTTTATAATACCCCATTCTATGGCGTTCCACGTTTGATCGCAGAATTAAAACGGCGTGGATTCAAAGTCAATCACAAACGAGTACGTCGCTTGCAGAAAGTATTGGGTTTGCAGACGATATATCCCCGTCCGCATTAACTGCGGTTCGGAGTTCAGCATTATGTAAATTTCTACAATGCGCAGAGAATACATTTCGCATTACAGTACAAAACTCCGGATGAAGTTTATTTCGGGACTTGTAATTCGGCAAATAAAGGTTATATTAAAACAGAGTCGTTTGCACCGATCTTTTTATAAAAGTTGTCCAGCCCATGGGGGCAGGCGCATATTATAGCGGAGAGTCTTGCACATGCCAACAAAAATATCTTTAAGGTAAGTAAAAAAGAGGATTACGTCACACATATGCATATGACAATAGCAGAGCTCATAAGAATATTAAAAATCAACAAACAAAAACGGCATACTTTGTTTTTGGGTGCAGGAGCTTCTTTATCTTCAGGGATGCCTACAGTAGCCACATGTATTTGGCTTTTTAAGAAAGAAATTTTTCTATCAGAACATCCAGATTTAATTGACCAAGACCTGGATATCAGTCTTAAAATAGTTCAAGATAAAATCCAATCTTATTTAGAGCGAAAAAACATCATCCCTTCACCTAATGAAGATGATTACAGTTATTATTTTCGAAAATGTTATCCAATTGCAGATTCCAGACGAGCGTTTTTTCAAAAAATGGTTGACGCCGCCAATCCATCGTACGGTTATAGAATAGTTCCTTTACTTTTTCAGGAACGCTTTTTATGCTCTTTGTGGACAACCAATTTTGACACCTTGGGTGCTCGTGCATGTGCAGGTGAAAATATTCATACAATAGAGATTGGAGCGGATTGTATTTCTCGCTTTGATAGAGAGATTAGAAAAGATGAGTTTTTGTGTGTATCTTTGCACGGAGATTATCGATATGATTTATTGAGAAATCTTCCAGAAGAGTTGCAAACAAACGAAAAC
>JAFVSW010000085.1 GCA_017503545.1 Lentisphaeria bacterium
CCCCGCCTGAACCTATCTCCGCGACACAGGCCGATACGCCCGAAACAAAAGGGGACGCGATTCTTACAACTGAGCTTCTGCGAGCAGGACGAAAAGCCTCCGGTCTGACGGTTCCTCAAATTGCACAGCGGCTTCGCATTGCAAAGTCCACTTATTGGAATTGGGAGTCGGGACGCACAAAACCCAACACGCCCCAACTGGAAGCTCTCCTGCAGATGTTCGGAAATCCGCCGACAGAATCTGCGCAAAAAGCCATGCAGGATCACGCGAAGAAGCCTTCCACGCGCAGAACGCCCAGAAAATCCGTTCTCTCCCAGAAGAAAATCTCTCCAAGTCAGATCCGTGAGCTGCGGGAATCCCTGCAACTTTCCTATGGCCAAATGGCCCAGCTTATTGGAGTAAAACGTTCTCAATATCAGAATTGGGAAGCGCCGGATCGCGGTGTCCCCGCAAACTGCGTGATCGCTGTACAGAAACTTATGGCTATGCGTCCAGTCGAACTTCAAACAAAGATTAAAGCTCTGGGAATAACGCCTGCCGGTCGTTTCCTCAAAAAAGACAAGGAGGCATAAATGGGAAAAGAACCGTCCTTTTACATGGCGCTGCCTTTGACAAAAAGAGAAAAACTGCGCGAGCGCCAGAAACTCAAGACATACCGGGAGTATACAAAAAATCTGACCGGGATCGACGTTAATAAACAGATGGATGCGGAATCCGAATATCTGGTCGTTGAAAATCAAATTCTGTTCAGGCGACTGACCAATAACGATACCGAGCTTCTGGACATCACACCAGATAATTTCCGGATATTGGGCCGCCTGGCCAAAAGGCTCCTGGAACGATACCGGGATGATATTACCATAATGTCGTATGAAGATTTGATCCGGGGTTACGAATATTATGAGAGCAACCCGCCTTCTGTAAAATCAAACCAGATCCCCCTGGAGCTCGAACAACAGATTGTCGATATTGCGCTGGAAAATCCCACCTGGGGATCTCCGCATATTTTACACGCACTCCGAAATATCGGAAACTTCCAGTTAAAAGAATATCACGTTCGGCGCGTTCTTGTAAAAAATCACATCCCGGTATCAAAAGAGCGCGTAAAAAAAGGATTGCCCTGGAAAGCATTTGTTGCGGCCATGAAATCAGCAAACGAAGGAGGCGTGATTTTCAAATGACTGCCCCGGCTTCACATCGCAGACAAAAACTCCGGAAGAACCCGTATGAAAAACTGCACAGCAAACTGCTGACGTTTGCTGCTAATGCAGAACTTGATCCGGACCTGACTTTGCGGAATGAATTTCTCCATCTTGAAAATATGATTCTTCGCGGATTGTATTTTGAGAGGAATGAACGGCTGAAATTTACAGATGCGGAAAAGCAGGAACTTGCAATGTCGGCCTCGAAGGTGCGGGGACGATCCAAAGTTAAAGCCTCACTTTTATCTCCGGCGCAAGTCGTCCGCTTTTCAAAACAGGCCCTGGGGCAGAAATATGTCAGCTTATTCCCGAAGGCGAAGAATCCGGTGCGCGTTAAAAAACGCAGTAAGGAGGAGGTTTTGTTGGAGATCATTGAAACCCACCCGCGCTGGACAAAAAAGCAGGTCTGGGAAGAAATGGAGAAGTATTTTCCGAACATCCCCGCCTTTCAGGTTTATGACATGCTTTATGATGTCGGCTATTGGGATGCGAAACCGGTGGTCAGAGGGATTCCCTGGAAGGAGTTTCTAAAGCGCTTTGAAAAGGTAACTTGGGCTGGTGACTTTTTTACCACCGACGTTTGGACAGATCATGGGCAATGGACCTATTATACCTTGTTTTTCATTCACTTGGAAACGCAGCGCGTGTTCCTTGCCGGGACAACACCACACTGTACCTCCGAGTGGCTGATCCAAACACTAAAATGGTGGAGTGGCGGCTTTGATACGCCATTCGGTCCGGATGCCCGCTTTCTGATCCGCGACCGGGATCGTCGTTACACGGAGGAAGTTGACTGGTATTTTATGCAGATGGGGCTCATGCCGAAAGTAATCTCCCCAGGAGCGCCGGTAATGAATTATCATGCGGAGCAGTTTGTCCGGAAGATCAAACACGAGTGCCTGTCGCACTGTCTGTTTCTGAGTGGCCAGGCACTGCGCAAAGTTCTGGATGCTTATGTGGAATATTACAACACCCAGCGGCCGAATACCAGATTCAATGGCGGGTGCATCATCGAGGATTCGACCCACTGGCAGTCGGAAGGTGAAATAAAGAAAGTTTCACAGCTGCCGGGCCTGTTAAATTATTATTACCGGGAGCGTGTCGGGGAATGATGTTTTTGCCCGTAAAAAGGCATTAAA
>JAFVSW010000015.1 GCA_017503545.1 Lentisphaeria bacterium
ATTCTTTGAGCATCCGTTTTGCAAGATATTGATGGAATCTGGCGTATATGTTTGCCATGCTTGCATTTCTGCCACGAGCGATATCTTTCGGAGTCATCAAATTAAGTTTTTTTACTGTCGGGTGGTGGATAACCTCGGTATCCGGCAGATAGGTATCGCACATACCGAAAGAGAAAAAAGTGTTGCTGCATCCAGCAAAACCGCTTTCGTTGATTTTACCTTTGGAGGCATAATATTTTTTTGCGGAATGGATCAATATATCCGCCAGATCCAAATCCACTACATTGTAATAATTGCCAAAGTGTGCTTTTGGATTGTACCAGTGATTGCCTGTCGGAGATTTATAAAAAATCGCATCCAGTTTATCCGGATATGCCTTTGCCAATCGGGCAGGATTGGGGGAGTGGGAGCCGCCGGATGGCTGAATACGGCCCATCCGCCAACGTTCCCAGAAACGGACATCCTCATTCGTCAATTTTCCAAGATATTTCTCCCAGAACTTCCGGGCATGAGGTTTGCGTATACTTTCGCTTAACTGAAAAATACCATTCCGGTCTTCAAAATAAGGTGCATCGGTATAATGTACCGGATGCAATGTCAACTCTTTGATTTCCGGCCATAATGTACCATATTCGCCGGGAAAATAATAACGGACACCAAGAAAACGTTCCACAAAGTCATAAGCAGCGAATTTTGTTCCCAAACTGGAACCTTTCTGATCCAATGGGTGCATGTTGTAGCCGGGGATCAGAGAGGAATCTTTTCCCGCAACAATGATCCCTTTCGCAAATGTTTTGACTGTTAATTCCTGATCTGCCGATTTTTGTGCAAATACCCCGTTTTCTCTGGCGATGGAACAATCGCCGACAACGATCATATATTTTGCTTTTTTGGCATCTTTCACATCCAATACCAGTGGTGTGAGACCGGTACATTTTTCAATTGCTTCTTTGATGATCTTGATTGCCGGTCCGATACTTTGTTGTGTCCGGTTTGTTTTTTGTATTTTTCTTTCTGTTTTCAGATCGGCAACGATCGCAAAATTCAATTTGCCGTTTTCGATCATTTTAACCGGTGCGTGGGATGGAGTCTGCCGGAAATTGACGGGGACCAGTTCCACCGTTTTCAGATCATATCCGCTTAAAGCAATCATGAATGATGTGATGAGTGCGATCATCATGAATTTGATATTCATCGAAATATATCCTTAAATTACAGTTTTCTTGTTCATTGCGTTATAAATACGGGCTGTATTCTCCGGTATAGGGGGTGGTCGGAATGTATTTTGATACATAATTACCGGGATTTTTTCCCAGTTTTGCCTGGTCTTGCCAGGGAAAATAGCCATAATCGGATCCTGATGCGTTCATCATGCGCCAATCTTCAGTCGAGGTGTGCCCGTCAGCCCAGACTGCATTTGCTTTTTTTGCATGGCGGTACGCAACATTATACTGCGGTTTCCCGATTTCGATTCTGCCATATTTCCGATTATCGAATGAACTGTTCTGATACCATGTATCGCAGTTCATGATGGTGCGGGCTGGAAATTTTAATTGCTTTACAAATTTGGAAGCCGGATAAGTTTGTCCAAATGCCATTTCATTATAACCGTATCCACAGCCATATCCCAATGTAGTTAATTTCTTCAAATATTGACTCGGACATTCCAGAAATTTCGGCGTAAGACAGGAGCTGTCCCGGATTTCTGTATGGTGTCCCAAATATGGCGCAATAGAATTCGGCCAGCGTTTCACTTTATCATCCGCAAACTTTCCCGGACGACTGGTCGTATAATGGCCATAGTCCGAATAATATTGATTGTGTGCCAGTCCGATCTGTTTCAATTGATTATGACATTCCGAACGTTTTGCAGTTTCCTTCACCTTACTTAACGCCGGAAGCAGCATTGAAGCAAGAATTGCGATGATGGCAATCACTACTAACAGTTCGATAAGTGTGAATAAATGGTGTTTTTCTTTTTGTATCATCAGAACATCCGTTTTTGTTAAGTTTATCTTTTTCATGATACATCCGCCTGTTTGTCCCATCCACTTTATTTTTTCGATTTTACTTTAATGAATTTCCAAGTGGAATCCATTACGACAGGTATTGATATGTACTTGCCTTTTCTGGTGGTCTTCAATTCTCTGTTGCCTTCTGTTGCGATGATGTCTGTTTCTGTGCGGATCATCAAGTCAACAGCAAATGGCGGTTGCGGATCGGTAATATGTTCACCAATGTATAGAAAGCGCAGTGAACCGACCCTGCCGCCATGATTGACCAATACATAAACTTTTTCATCTTTTGATTTATCTTCATACGCAACCAGTTCCACATTGCCTGACTTCCCATCCAAATGTGCATCCGGCGCGGGGAGAAATTTGCAGAATAATTCTTTGCCCCATTTCCGTTGGGCGGTAAGAACCGTATTGAAATAATCCTGCATCAAACCGCAATTGAGAAAATAGACTTTTCCTCTGCCGTAACGGTTGACCGTCAACAACGGCAGGTCCATTTCTGAATCTGCGGATGCATTATAGTACGGCCACGGTGTTTCGCGCATGCCGATTGCATATTGTTGGGGGTATCCGAAAAGAAGCGGTTTTGCACCAGCCAACCTGACATCCCACAAATTGCCGGCGACAAGCGTTTTGTCGTATTGAGTCTTCCCCGGCAGATAAACACAGGTATGCGGTGATTCCTTCGCGGCAGAGATTCCGCAATATTCCGGCAATGAACCATCCGGAAGAGCTGGAATTCTTCCGCAGAAAAGAATACATCCGCCTTTCCGGACAAATTCTTCCAGCAGGGTATGACTTTCCATCCGTAAGGCTTCTGCACCGGAGACGATGACGGTTTTTACCCCGTCAAGATTATTTTTCAAGGCAAATTCCGGTGTTGTTTTGAATGTATAACCGCAATCCTGTAAAAAACGGAATGTGCCCAGTGTCGGTTCTCTGTACGATTCATTTGCTTGCGGATAGCTGAACCTGCGTTTTTCTGCTCCGAACCGCAAAGATTCAGGGTAAATGAACAGAAAATCATCGGCGCGGGTCAAACGGTCAGGCAGGGCACGGTTGAATCGTTTCCATACATTGGAAATGACTTGCATCGCATGTTTTGAACCTGCGGTAAGTCTGGCATCCGGATGCATTCTGTCGCCCACACAAAAACGTTGTCTGTGTGCAAAAATACAGGCACATTTATATTGCATTGTCTTATCGTCCAGATCGCAACGGTCGATCCAGCCGGTGGAGAAACGTTCAATAAATACATCGCCACCGTATTTCAATGCGGAGAGGTAACTGGAAAAAAGAGAGATCCATGGGTAACAAGCAGGGGGATCACAGGAGATGATCCCATCTTCAATGCCGGGAAAGCCATATGCAAAATGAGGTCCGCCCATGTGGTTGAACAAGATCTCCGCTTTCGGGAATTTTGCATGGATCACATTCCGGAGATTTTCCATAAAATCGACTGTTCTTTTGAATTGCCATTGACAATACAAATCCCAATCCGGATTATCCGTTTCTCCCGGCAATGGCATAGGACGATTCGTTGCATTTTGAAATGCTTCTCTGCATTTTTTGCAGCAGCAGTAACCAAAAGCGTTCATCGTATCCAGAAATACACCATCAATATTGCATGTTTCAAACATTTCAAGCAGAACCGGAAACATATAAGTGTGTTGAAAATCATGAAATACACAAACATTGCCCAGGTGATCTTCTGTCACCAATGTTTTTCCCGGTGCAGATTCCTGGCACCATTCCGGATTCCTGCGGCACATTTCACCATCCTGTCCCAAATTGAAATAGGCGATCGCACGTATCCCGTACCGATGAAGTGCGCTTGTAATGTCAGCCGTCAGATTGATTTTGATATTCGGATGATGAATACCATATTTTGTCGGATGAAAACAAAGTCCGGTGTGATCTTTGCCAAAAATAACTGCATCTTTGACTCCGGCTTTTGCGGCAGTTGCCGCGGCATCCTCAAGATCGGGATTTTCCCCGACATGAAAAAGTGCGCGGCTTTGCATCCCAAAACTCCACATGATCGGTTTCATTTGTACTGTACTCCTGTGCTTGTTTTTGATAAGTAACACGGTTACTTTTTAATAATTTTACAAAATAAAAATTATATTATAATTAAAATAATGTCATTTGCTTAAAAATCAATAATAAAAAAATATTTTTTTAAAATATATTGACACGGTTACTTTTTTATGCTATATTATATCATATTCTAAACAGAATCGGAGGCAGGACATGGAAGCAAAACATAAATTTGAGTTGATTTTGACTGCATTACGTAATGAAATTCAGAATGGTACTTATCCTTCCGGGGGACGTTTCCCTTCTGAATATGAGTTGGCAGACCGGTTCGGCGTCAATAAAATGACTGCCAACAAAGCGGTCAGCCAATTGGTTTATGAGGGGTATTTGCAGCGGGGCGGACGCGGATCCAATACCAAAGTTATCATGACAGAAAAAATTCCGAAGGGATATTTTGCCTATGTTGCATCATTGGTGCATGAAACAAATTGCCAGTATCTTACCGGAATTGAGAATTATGCATTTACTCATGGATATTCTGTGATTTTTTTGGCTCCGCCGGTTGATGCGTTGGCATCTTGTATTTCCCGTTTACAACATCCGGACATCGTCGGGATTATGACAACGTCCTATGGTATTCTTGATGTCCCGGGGAAAAATGTACTTCATCTGGGGTTGGCACTGCCGGAATCCGATCGTATACACCATGCAATTTGTTCTGATTTTTATGATGCTGGAGCAAAAATGCTTCAGAAATTGCTTGATAAGGGACATCGTGAAATTCTTTTGTATAATTATTCATTCAGTATTTCCTGCGCAACACCACGGTGGTTGGCTGGCGCAAAAAAAGCAATGCTGACCGCCGGGATCCATGATTTTGAGGATCGGGTCATAACTTGTATGGAATATGAGGAAATAGAGTTATACACGGTATTGAAAAAAATGTTGGCACGTTATCCGCAGACAACAGCTATTGCTGCAATATCGGATAACGATGCTGTAATGATCGTGAAGGCTTTGAAACGTTTGAAGATTCCTCACGGAAAAATTTGTGTGACAGGCGGTGGTCGTTTAACTGCAGTTGAACAATTACAGCCGTTGCCCACGACATACTATTCCCGTTTATCGCTCGCTCGTACGGGGTGTGAACTTCTGGTAGAGATGGCGAAAAACGGCGCACCGGCAGAACCGGTACGCCAGATTGTGGAAGTGGATTTGATCCATACGGAATTGATCCCGGATATTACCTGATTACATCCAGAGAGTCCAAATATTCCAACGATAAATGCAATTCCTCTTCATGCGCCGCCAGCGTGTTGAGATGTGGTCACTTTACGATTATTCGCCCTGTTCCTGTTGTAACCGGAAAATTTCTTTTTGCGTTTCTATTTCAATACGGAGTTGTTCTTTTGTCGGCAGATAAGTCAAATATTTTGCGGCAAAAAGCTTTTCATTGCCGTGCAGTACGGAATAACGGGCAATATCCTGACTTGTTTCAGAACAAAGTAAAATCCCGATGGTTGGATTGTCTCCTTCCGAACACTTCAGATCATCATACATTCTGATATACATATCCATGTAAGATTTGGAACACGCGTGTGCCAAATCTTTTCATGATCCTGAAAATAAATGGTTCTTCGACGGTTTGTGCCACAATTATGCACAAAAACACCTGATAAGCAAATACAGAATGTAGAATCGACCAGTTTTACACGTAAAAAAAGCACAAATCTAAACGTCCGAATAAACCCGGATTTATCGATAGACAAGCCCTGTAAGGGCGGCAAGAGTCAGACAGCCCAGGGTGAGCGAAGCGTAACCCTGGGAATAGAATATTGAATAACATTGCTCTATGACAGCCTCCGCGTTGAAGACGTTCCGCAGGAACTGGATTCATCGTG
>JAFVSW010000086.1 GCA_017503545.1 Lentisphaeria bacterium
GCGGGAAAAGCCCGTTTGCCTGATGAATACCTTTGACGTGCTGGAATACCACAGTTAGAAAAGTGACCGCTGCCACGATCCCGAAGCCGGTCATGACAGTATTGAAGTCACGGGTGTAGTATAAATAATAATAGGTGCAGAGAAAAACCAGATACATCATGATCATTTTCCATAATTCAAACCAGCTGTAAAGCGTATTGTCTGCATTGATAAGCGACGGAATGCAAAGGAGAAAATATACCAGATAGATCTTGCTGCCAGTATCCGGAAAAACCGGTTTCATCCGATACAGAATCACCATACCGATCAGCATCGCCATGGCAATCAGATAAACCAGCGAGACTTCCATCCCGCGTGATGTTCCCCGGTATGTTTCATGAGAAAAAAAGTTGATCGATACCTGATTGAACGCCATTACGGGCAGAAGGACTGCCAAAAAAGCATAACGCATATACTTACGGTTCAGCGTAAGGATATACCCCAGCGGCAGGACACCCATAAAGGCAATAAGAAAAATCAGGTATTTCATCTCAGTCTCAGTTAACAAAATTCAATGCAGGGAACGTGAATGTACTCAGGAATTGAGCCGAAGGCAGCAGTTTGCGGACAAATACGTTATATTCGGAAATATTGTCATGCGGTATGTAAACTACATCTCCCGGCTGCAGACGGACATTGGCACAACGCCCCTGCAGGATGCCGTCAATGTCAAAACGATAGAACCGGGGATTATCCATCCCGCCGCGAATGATCACCCCATACTGCCAATACTGTTCTTTCAACCCAAGCCCGGAGGAGATAAGTTCCAGGATCCCGAGATTCATATCCCACAATCTCTTGTGCGGACGATTGATGCTTCCGATAATGCTGCACATGGCTTCAGAACGGACCGCAATGTAAATGTAATCCCCTTTTTTGAGTTTTACATTGTGCCAACGGTCTCCTTTTTCAATCGCAAGAGAAAAATTTACCGGCAGGATTTTTCCGTTTCTGACAATGATACTATTCTGATAATCAGCGGCATCCAGCATCTGGTCATCAAAGTCCCGGACTGCAGAACCTCCGGCTTTTGCAAAGAGGTCCGCCAGCCGCATCCCGTTGGAAATCACAAACATTCCGGGATTGTTCACCGCTCCGGCTATCGTTGCCGTCTGACTCCTTACATCAATGGCAAATACGCCCAGTTCCGGATTCTTGATGTATTGAGCATAGACTTTTTTAATTTTTTCACTGGCTTCTTCCAGTGTCAATCCCGCAACCTGAACCTGACCTGCAAACATCACTCCGATCGCCCCGTCAGGCGTAACCAGAGATTCCATGATCAAGTCCGGATGATTGTAGACTCTGATACTGATCTTATCTCCGGCATTGATCCGGTAGACCGGTTCCTGCTGCTCATCCAGTTTTTTCAGAAATTCCAATTGGCGGCGTTTGTCTTCCTCTGTCAACCCCGCTTGATCTACAACCCCGCTCGGCAGATTGTTGATGTCCGGATACTGGTCAAAATTACCGGTAAAACGGTTGTAGCAGCCGCAAAACAGTGTCGCCGCAGATAATACAAGAAGGAAATAAAATGACTTTTTCATCAGATGTAATCTCCTGAAATGATTTTGTTAACGTCGTTGATCCCGGTCAAAACTGCATAGACTTTATGTCCTTCATCATGCAGTTTCAGCACTCGCCGCAAAACGCTGCGGGGGGTCTGTTTTTTGCCGATATAAAGCATGGTCGCATCACAAATATCATGCAGCTGACGCACAAGAATACACGAGGCATCAAAAGGCTTTTCCCGGGAAATACGGATCAGCTGATAGTGTTTTTTCAATTCATTGACAACATTATATAGCGAACTGATTTCATCAGGTTCCAATACGGAAAGGTTCCGTACAGGGAAGAAGGCAAAGCCATAGCCGAATCCGTATCCTTTTCCGTCGCCGGATGAAAATCCATGCAGGTATTCAATATGATGCTGAACGGATTTTTCCGTAAAATTCACCCCGATATTTCCATTGTCGGAATAGTAGAAATTTCCGATTTTCTGCATCCCTTTGCAAATCTTTTCAATATCGCTTTCCGGAATCAATCGCACAAGAATCGTATTCCGTTTTGCTTGGGTGAATTGTTCGTCAAACAGTACGGAACTCAGAAATGATCCATCGAGGGAACAGGAAA
>JAFVSW010000087.1 GCA_017503545.1 Lentisphaeria bacterium
CCATCCCGGATGAATTGAAAGATATTCTGAAACGGCATGGCGTAAATAATTATTCTATTTTCCATCATCCCCAGACCAATGTGATGTTCGGTTATATGGAAATCGAAAGCGAAGAAGAATTTGAAAAAATCGCTTCCTATGAATGTTGTCACAAATGGTGGAAAGTGATGACTCAACATCTTGTTACAGCAACACCCGATGCGGAAAAAGCAAAAGAAGAACCCATGGATGAAGTATTCCATCTGGATTGATTAAATCATTCAGAAATATATTTTTTGCAGATCAGGCGGAAACGTAATTCAGTTTCCGCTTTTTTGTACAAATACGTGATCACTTCCGCCGGATTGACTGCCGCAATTTCACGTATTTCTTCCCGGGTACAACGGAATAACACCGCCCTGGGATTGCTGACTCCGCCCATACGCAAGTTTTCCAATGCACGGAGATATGCACGACGGGTCAATAAATTACGTATAATCAAAAATGCAGGGCCGGATAATGCCAGAATCCAGAACGGAAATTCCGGGATCCGCCATGCCATAACAGCATTCAAGATTTGAATCAAAAGAAGAATAAAAACAGGGATCACAAACAGAAATGCATCCCATTCTGTCCGGAAGCAATTCCCCATAAAACGCCGTAACGGACTGCCGGCAGTCATATAGGCAAAATGTTCTTCAAATTCCGGATCGTTCAAACGACTGCGGGCAACATGGCATAATTCATGCGCCATCAATTCCCGCCGGTTATAGATGAACCAGCGTTCTTTCTCCCGGAAATCCTTACGGATGAAAAACAGGGCAAGGTTGGTATCCGTCACCACGGTGCAGCCGCCCCAAATCGCACCGAGACCTTTAGAAAGGAAATAAGCGGGGACCCAATTGATTTCAAAATCAAACAGATTGCGGTTTTCTTCTTCCGCTTCACTCAAGACTTCGGAGGTAATCGGAATCCCTTCGCCGATTTTGAACCCGACAATGGCATCCAGAGATTTTCCTTTTGCCAAGGCCGCATAAATTACAGAATAAGAATCCCGGAGATGGCGCACATAATCCATAAACTGTTCCTGTGTTTCTCCGGGCGCAGGGAAAATCCCCCGGCTGTCAAGGGAAAGCAGGAACTCCAAATCAGGAGAATTTAATTGGTCATCATCCGGGAACATAAAAACTCTGCTCAGAGATTACAGGCAAATTCCGCACCTTTGAGGAATTGTGCCATCAATTTCTGTAACGGTTCCTGGGAGAAATCATCCACCAGTTTGTTACCGGGACTGTTCAATTCGGTACCGGCGGTGATGGGTAAGCCCAGTTTTTCCGCAGCAGCAGCCACATCATACAAATTCTGGATGGCAGCGGCTTTCTTTGCCGGATCCGCAATGTTCCAGTTACGATCGGGAATGATTGCCAATGCTTTCAAACCTTTGGATTTATGGAAAGAAAGCAATTCTTCCGGATCTTTTTCTCCAGCAGAGAAGCCATTCAACCAGGCGGCGCAGGGCAGGGCACCACATTCTTCCACAAACGCATTCATTTCCACCAGAGAGGGGAATGTGGTTGCATCGGGTTTGATGTAACCGGGACCACCGCTTTTCATCAGAGAAGAACGGATTGCACCTTCCAATTCCACAATGGAAGCAGCGGCTTTCTGTGCTTTTTCATCAGAAAGTTTCAATGCAGCTTTCCAGAAATCCATAGCTTTATCGCCAAACTGTTTGATTGCTTTCATGCGGTAAGCACTGCAAACATGGCGTTCCGTCGGATTGCCGGAAGGTGTCAGGGGAATCACATCAGCATCAAAGTCAAGCTGAAGATCTTTCAATGCCGCATTGACCCGTTCCACAACGGTACGGGTTCTGTTACCGGCACGCTGTGCCAGATCTGCCGCAAACGCTTTTGCTTTACCGGTCAGGTTTTCCGTATGGAAACCCAAGCCCATGTGATATGCAACGCCACATTCACCGGGAGAGTTGATTTCACGTTCCGCATATTCCGGAATGTATACGCGTGTTTCCATACCCACGGCATTGGCAATTCCCAATTTCTGACAGGCATTACGGAATTCATCCAATCCATTGAGAACGTCGAATTCCACTTTACCCAGATATTTCAAACCGAGAATTTTTGCAGCAAGAACAACGTGCAGGGGAGACCACTGCATGAAGTTGTAGGAATAGAACGTATGGCAGTGCATATTGTGCCAATCGGAAGGTGCATCGACAGCGATTTCGCCTTTTTCGATGGCATCAACGATTGCATCAAATTTCTGCTGACGGACAGCGGCATCAAAGGAATCCAATTCCGGATCCGCTTGTGTCAAAAAGGTGTTGCGATCAAAATTAATCATGATATTTTACTCCTTGAAATTTTCATCAGTTCAACATGATCTGGCCACCGGTGACAGGGATCGCCTGTCCGGTTTCAAACTGCTGCACGCAAGCATAAACAATTGCTCTTGCAACGTCAGCCGGGAAACATCCGCGATGAATCGGGGACTGTTTGAGGTAGAACTGTTTGACATCTTCAATACTCTTTGCGCCGGGAACTTTACCGGCATCCAGATATTGGCGGAACAAACCGCGTTCCGGATCAGACCAGAGCGGACCGTCATAGAAGTTGCCGGGGCAGACGGAGTTGACTTTGATATTATCAGCAACCAATTCCATTGCAAAACTCTGTGTCATACCGATCGTACCGAATTTACCGGCAGCATATGCCGCATTCTTATTGGAACCGGCAAGACCGCTCTTGGAGTTGATCTGAACAATGTCAGACCACAGACCGGATGCAGCATTCTGTTTTGCCATCATCGGAGCAAAATGTTTGACGACCAGGAAGTAACCGGTATAGTTGACCGCTGTTACAAAGTCCCATGCCTTCTTTTCGAAGACTTTCACAGATCCAGCTTTCAGAACCCCGGCATTGGAAACAAAGAGGTCGAGACCGC
>JAFVSW010000088.1 GCA_017503545.1 Lentisphaeria bacterium
GATGGAAATGGTAGTTTGTTCGTGGCTACCCAGTGGGTAACCACCACAAACGCTCCGTTTTCAGATCTCAACAAGAGTTTTCAGGCATTTTTGAAGACTTTTGAAATTGCCTCCTCTATTCCAACATGACGCAAGTACCCGTTTTTTTAATTATGGGATATCTGTGTTGCTCCTTTTTTTAAAATCCCTCGGTCAATATTTTTTTTAGAAAAAATTTGACATTTTAACATTCTTGTGGTATATTACCATAAGATAAAAATCAATCAAACTTTAGTACGCATGTGGTTTATGTGTACGTAAAATTAAAAATGAGGTAATTATGAAATTGAAAGTGTTTCTCGCCGTTATTGCCGCAGTTCTTGTTATGGATTCTGTTCACGCTGCTTACCAATACAACAACAAAGGCCTTCAGACTTGGTTGACATTTGATTCTACCACAACTGTTGCATTTGATTTGTATCGCAGCGGCAAAGATAAAGACCATGAAAACTTTATTGACCGCGGTGATGGTATCGCTGATTTCGGTTGGTACAATATGGATACAGGCGCAACCGGTTCTTTCGCAAACGGTATGTCTGCCACCTTTACAGAAAATGATCGGATTGCATTTTTTGTCAAGGATAATGCCGGTACAACGTATCGTACTACCCGAGACGGTATTTCAAAAGCAGATGAAGTGTTTTGGGGTAAATCCAGAATTAAAGATGGCGGAATCACGATTGGTGGTGGTAACATGGGTTCCAACGGTACCCATGAATATTATGTGTTCAAGGTGAATAATGCCAATTCCGGCAATAAAAATCCCTCCGGTCAGCCTTTGCCGGGAATCCTCGCAACATTGGTTGTTGGCGGTGGAACATTGCTTTATCTGAAAAAGCGCAAAAAATTGATGGAATCCAAGTAATTTTTTCACTGTTGTTTAACTATGCTGATTTCCAATGGTAATGAGAAAATTAAAGAGGTCACACCTTGTCCTGATTGTCATACTGGTACTTTTGTTAGTTTGTTGTATCGGTATGACCGGGTATTTGCTTTTCTCTAATTACCAGAATGTACGGCTTTTTAAGCAGGCACAAAACAATTTTGAATTGGGTGGGGATGAAGCCCTCACCCTTGCAGAATCGCAATTGCTGGAAGTGATCCGCATCGATGCGGACAATGAAGAAGCCTATATCATGCTTGGTGCGATTGCTGAAAAACGCAAAACGTATCCGGAACAGGTTTATTACTGTTATACTGCACACCGTTTGAATCCCTTGAGTGCAGAAAATAAGAAAAAGTATATCCGCAGTTTATTTTTTGCCCGGTATTTTGACCGGTTGGAAACATTGTTATCTCACGAGAGTTCATTAAACAGCAGACAGGAACAGTTGCTTCTTTATGCCGCGAGCCGGAATGGTTCGTTCCATAAATACAAACATTTGGCAGAAAAAGAAAAAACCTCTTCCTATACACTTGGCAGTCTGGCTCTTTTGCGTCAGGAAAATTTGCCTGCCCGCAAGAAACTTGACATATTGGAACGGTATCCGCAGGAGGATGCTTTTCTGAAACAGGAAATTCTTGCGGTCAAAGCGGACTTATATCTTGAACTGAATGATCTTGACAAAGTCGAATTTGTTTTGAATCAGGGATACAAACTCAATTTCTTTGCTTTTGCGCCGGCACTGGCAAGATTTTATGCGAATTTCCGGACTTTCGGCAAAGCTCTGAAGATTTATGAAATGTATTTGATGACCTATCATGATCCGGAAATTGCCTTGCAGACGGCTGAACTATACTGTCTGCTGAAGCAGACCGGGAAGATTGCAGATCTCCGTACCCATTATCAGGTGGATTCCGGCAGCACCGCTTTGATTTCCAGTTATTATTTTGATGCTTTGATCGCACTTGCAAAAAATGACATGACCTCTCTGGGGGAATTGGTTGTACCCTTGCGTAACAGCATCAAAACACCGCTTGCCACTTTCCTGTATTTGTGTGTGGATATCGGGGCGAATGATGTTTCCGGAATTGTAAGCGGTTACAAAAAGTTGTTGGAACTGGGGACTTATCTTGATTTACAGGAACGTGCCGATGCAGAAGTTGCCGTTTTTCTGAAACGGGCGTTTACGGATAAAAAATTCCGTGATAAAGAAGAGCAACTTCTTTCCCTTGCGGAAATATTATACGGTCGCAAACCGGATGTTACGATTGCAAAAATGATTATGCTTTCCAACCGGAAACGTTCCGCCTTGCGTCCCCGGATGCTTCAAGATGCCTTGAAACGGTTTGGGACGGATCCCGGTGTTCTGAAAATAGCCATAGAACATTATCTGAATCATGATGAGACTGCGGTTGCGCCGTTGATCGCCAAGTATAAAAAACTGAATCCGGGCAAACAGAATGAGATGCTCCGTTATGAGATTGCGGCTGCATTCAAGCAGAAAAAGTTTGATACGGTTTCCACCTTGTTCCGTCAGAATTACAGTCCAGCATTCCGCGATGATTTTTGGTATTTTGCCAGTACATATATGCGGATTTCTGATTTGCAGTTTCTGAGTCAGAAAGATCCGTTGTTCGCCCCGTATTGTCAGGCATTGATTCTGTTGCAGCAAGGAAAAAAGTCTGCTGCGTGTGCAATACTGGAAAAATCGGATGCACAAGGGAATCAGAATTTGCTGTTTTTCTCAGCAAAAACATTAGGGGAAAACGGCAGAACCCATGCCGCATTGAAACAATATGCACAAATATCTGCGAAAAGTTCTTATTATCTGACCGCTCTCCTGAATATGTCAGAATTGTATGTTGAGAGCGGGAAAATGAATCAGGCATTGACCTTGGCGGCGCGGGCGTATGCACTTGCTCCGGATTCCATTGATGTCCGTTTCTGTTATGCGGATAAATTGAGCCGTACGGGAGGCGATATCGTGATTCCGGAAGTGATCAACCCGCATCAGACTATTCCGCCGACCTACCGGAATAAAGTGAAACGGATGTGGATTCGTGGAATGCAGGCCCGGATCCGTGATTTTGAATTGAAAAATCAGCGTGAAAAACTCCGGGAACATTGTCGGCAATTGCTGGTTGTTGACCCCTCAAATACCATTGCATCGGAACATTTGAAGAAATTGGAGAAAATGCAGCAATGAAAATGCAACTTCTGCTGAAACGATTGGTCAAACATCCCCTGGGCGCGTTGTACGGAACGCTTCTGGGGTTTGTTGCTTTTTTTGCAGCCACCCCGATGTTCCGTTCCGGCATGTGGGATGCAGCAAGTGTTGACCTGATCATGGCAGGGATTCTGATTGCTCTGATGCTTCGGACTCTGGTTTGTACTTTCCGTAAGAAAACGCAGGTTTCACACCGGATCTTTGCATGGGGGATGCTGGTTGTTGCGAACATTCTGGCATTGCTGCCGAGTCATGATTTCCCCGGCAGTTTGAGTACGGCATTTGCGTTTGCGCTTTTGATTTGTGCTTTTGTACTTTATTTCAGCGGACCTGTGCTTGCTGCGGCATGTATTCTGCCGACCTTGTGGTGTTGTGTATTTATGCCGTATCATGAGGAATTCATGCTGTTATTCAGTTATCCTTTGCGTTTGAGTGCGACCTTATTAAGTTCCTTGTTATTGAAAGTCTGTTGTGTGGAAGTTGTATACTCCGGGACATCATTGCATTTTCCGGGATTGGATATTGCCATTACGGATGCCTGCAGCGGAATCAATCAACTGGATGCGTTTATTCTGATTGCTTTTATTGCGGTGGAAATACTGCATACACGTATGACCTGGAAACTTCTGCATTTTGCATTTATTGTTCCGGCATTGATTGTCGGCAACAGTTTACGGATCGTGGTAACGATTCTGCTGTATCAGGTTCTGGGAGAAACGGTATTGCAGAACACCTGGCATATTGCGTTGGGGTATATGCAAATCATACTTGCCTTTTTGATCTTTCTTGTCATCGGCAAACTGTTCCGTACGGTTTCGGTGGAAATTGCGGAGAATAAAACATGTTGAAAAAAATTCTGATATTCTTGTCTGTATTTCCGCTGCTTTTCCATGCGCCTTATCTTTATTCGGCATGGCGCGGATCCCGTCTTGACCAGTGGGATTGGATTTATTACATCCTTGCGATTCCGGCATTGTTTTTTGCCGCACGTTCGGAAAGGATGGAAAAATATGACTATACGGCATTATTGTTGATTGTGCCATCATTTTTCATTACGATGCTGACGCCGTGGCATCACATCAACTTTCTCGGGGTTGCATTTGCAGTCGGATTGATTTTCGGTATGATCTGGCTGGCAGGTTCCTGGAAATTTGCGTATCGTTTGATGCCTGCAATGGTGATTCTGGTGTTGGGGACACCCAGTTCCAGTTATCAAATTTCTCTGCTTCTGATGTGTCCGGTATGGATGGCATGGATGATCAAGTTTTTGATTGCGGTACTTTGTTTTCTGTGGATTCTGTGCAATAAACGGTATCAATGGCATCTGACGAAACAGACCTTGCTGTTCTGCGGGGCCTGTCTTGTTACCAGTTTGCTGCTTCTCCATATGAAAGAACTTTATTTTGAAGGAAAGAGTTTTATTCCGGTATTTACGAACCGGACGGGTGAATTTTTCGGCAGATCCATTATGCCGGACGGAAATACGCGGCGTTTTTTTGCGACGAGTACGGTACGCCAATACCGTTATACACGGAATAATACGGATGTTTCCGTTCTTGCAGTGCAATGTGGAGATAATATCCATGAGATTCACCCGGCGAGTCATTGTCTGCGCACCAGCATGTGGACTGTTGATTCCGAGACATTACATTACTTGCAGAACAATTTTGCTGTGACAGAGATTGATGCGCGCAAGGGTAGTACCCGGTTATTGATCTGGGTATGGTTCAGTGATGATGCGTTTTCCACGCCGAGTTTTCTTGGCTTCCGCCGTCATTTCAAAGCGGGGCGACGTTATTTTACCTATCAGATATCCACGGAAATCCGAACCGACATAGAAAAAAGCAGAAGTGTGTTAATGGATTTTGTTAAATCGCTGAAACATGAGGAGGTCCAACAATGAACAAAAAGTATGAGGAAATCCTGGCATTGCGACAGGAGTTGAAACGGCCGTCCGTCTTTCATTATAACCACATTCAATTCCGGATGCTGCTCTGGAATTTTACCATCGGGGCATCCATAACGTTCAAACGCACTATGGATATTCTGTTGACCGTGGTTGCATTTATTCTTGGTTCACCGGTCTTTTTGATTACGGCATTGCTGGTGAAAGTGACCAGTCCGGGTCCGATCATTTTCAGTCAAATCCGTGTAGGCAAATACGGGAGACACTTTAAATTTTACAAATTCCGGAGCATGTATATTGATGCGGAAGCCCGTAAAGCGGAACTGCTGAAACTCAATGAATCCAAGGACGGTGTGATTTTTAAGATGAAACACGATCCGCGTATTACGCCGGTGGGACGTTTTATCCGGAAATTCAGTTTGGATGAATTGCCGCAATTGTTCAATGTGATTCTGGGGGATATGAGTCTTGTCGGACCGCGCCCGCCGCTGCCGTCGGAAGTCCGTTCCTATTCTCTGGAAGAACGGAAACGGCTGAATATTACGCCGGGCATCACCTGTTTGTGGCAGGTTTCCGGCAGAAGTGAATTGCCGTTCCACAAGCAGATGGCATTGGATAAGGAATACATTGCCAGCCGCAGTGCCTGGAAAGATTTTCTGATTCTGCTGAAAACGATTCCGGCGATTTTGACAGGGAAGGGGGCATGGTGATGAAAAATCTGTTGATCAATCCGTATTCCCGTGAACAGGAATGGTGCAAGGATTATTTTCCGGACCGCAGTCTTGGAATGTTACCGGTTGCGGGACGTTGTGCAGCGGAATATTTTATTGATTTGGCGTTGCGCTGTGAAGCGGAAAATCTTCTGCTTCTGGGGCCGACCTATAACGAACATCTTGCGGAACATCTGTATGAATATCAGCATGGTGAATTGAAGTTGGATTATCGCAAAGGTGGCGGTCACGATACCGTGCGCGGGCTTTTGAAAAATTATGCGGCGGAATGTGGGAATGATTGCCTGATTCTTCACGGTATGCTGATGCCGAAAACTTATACAAAAGCGGAATTGGAAGCCTCTTTTGTTCCCTGTGAGGATGATGGGGAAGCGGATGGCATTTACTATTACAAAGATGGTGTTCTTCTGGTAAGTAAAGCGGATTTTTACCTGATTGATTCTCTGAAAGGTTATTTTGAAGTGAACTTCCAGGTATTGAATGATGATTTTTACAATTTGCCGGGGTATTCTTCCAACGATAACATTCATATGGGAACCAGTGTTGTAATCAAGAACGATTGTTCTCTGAAGGGCCCGCTGGTTCTTTCGGACAATACGTTTGTGGAAAGTCAGTGTCATGTTACCGATTCCATCATTGGGGAACGTTCCCTGGTGGATAAAGGATGTTACGTAGAACATTCCATTGTTTTTGACCGTACGTATGCGGCAGGGAAATTGGAAATCAAAAACAAGATTGTGACGCCGGGGCGGATCATCGACCCGTATACCGGCGGTGTATTGGAGCGCAACAGTTTCAGTTATGCGTTTTCCCCGATCCAGAATCGTTCGGCATGGATTTTGCGTTTATGGGAACATTTTATTGCATTTATTCTGGCATTGGTATTGGCGATTCCATATCTGCTGATTCTGCCTTATTATCTCAGTCATAAAAAATCCCATTGGTGCTGGAAACTTTCCATGGACCGTTATCCGGGTTACTGGGCGGTTCTGTTTTTCCGGAAAGAATTGGTAAAAAGTCACCCTGCCAATGAACATTATGTATTTCAGATGGGTGAGATTTATGGTTTATTAAACACGCCGGAACAGCGGCGTATTTATGATTACTATTATCATTATCATTGTTCTTGTTTTCTGGTCTTGCAAGTTGTTTTGCGGAGTCTGGGAAAGAGAGGGTTTGCTACTTATGTTGAACGGAAACGCAGTTCGTAAAAACTTTACATTCAGCAGTGATGCTGAAGCAGAAAAATTATTGCAAGATGTGCTGTCCGGATTACATTCTGTGCTGGTTTCTACCGGTTTGAGTGTTTATCTGGGGGGCAGTTACGGCAGGGGTGATGGCGGAGTAAGGCAGGACCGTGAAAACGGTGTGCTTTACAACGATTTGGATCTTTTTGTCTTTGCGGAAAAAAAGCCGGTTGCGGGAACGGATGCCTTGTTGAAAGAAATAGCACGTTCCTATAAAAACCGGTTGAAAGTGGATGTGGATTTCAGCCGGATCATGACTGTGCAGGATATCCGGAACAATGCACAACGCCTGATGATGCAGGAATTGAAACGGGGTTATGTTCTGATTTGCGGAAAAGATTTGTTGGAAGAACATCTGTTGGAAATTCCGGCGGAAAATCTGCCGTACAGTGAAGCGTGCCGTTTGCTGCTGAATCGCGGGATGGGCTTGCTGCTTGCGGCGGACAAACTTGCGAGCAACTCAGCGGATACCGATTTTATCCTGCGTAATTTGTATAAAGCGATACTTGGAGCATGGGATGCGATATTGATTGCTTCGGGAAATTATCAATGGAAAATCGGAGACCGTTTGGAAGCGATCTGGAAATCGGAACTTCCCGCTATATGGAAAGAGTTGTACCGTGAAGCGGTGGATTTCAAACATTCACCGCATCGGGTAAAAAAAGAAGATATGAACGATTTCTGGTGTGAAACGCGTGCATTTTTGTGTTCAGCCCTGTTCCGTTGTGCCGGTGTGTCTGTTGCATCGGACCTTACGGACGGATTTTGCAAGGAACATAAAAAACGCGGTGAACTTAACTGGAAAAATTATATCAAATATTGCATCCGGACCCGACAGCTTTTTGTGGGGTTGCAATACCGGATACCGTCCGTTACCATGTTGTTGACGGATTTGTATGCGGCATTGGCGGCGGGTCCCGGGAAATTGGATTTTGAGAGTAACCTTTATCGGCAGTGGCAGATATTTAATTGATGAGGAACAGAAAAATGGACACGTTGGATTCAGATTTGGGAGTTAAGGAAGAAACAAAGCAGATGAAATTTCTGCAAATGTATCAGAAGTTGCTGTTTTTTACCATTTACAAGTACAAATGGAGTATTCTGCTGGTATTTGCGGCAACCGTCGTGTTTGCCGCAGCGTGCCGTTACTTTCAGTTCAAACATTCACCTTATAAATTTGAAGGGGGAGTAACTCTGTTTTATACGCCGCGTACCAGTGTAGAAGTGAAAACGTTGAGTATCAATCAGGTGCTTGGTATTTTCTCCCGTCAACAGGTGTTTCATCAATTGATTGAAGATTTGCATCTGACGGAACAACAGCGTGCTGTTCTGAAGCAGAGTATTGAAGTGAAACTGCTGCGTGATCAACATGATATGTTTGTGATCACAGGGCGCGGCAACACCGATGAATATGTAAAGAAACTGGTGAATACGTTTGTTTCGCTGGGGGTACGCAATTATGAAGAATACCGTACAGCGGAATTGCGGAACTATCTGAATGCGCGTGAACGGCGATTGGCAGAAGTGCGGCAATATCAGCGTGAGCAGGTGGAAGCGTTGCACGGACTGCATAAAAAATTTGGCATTATTCACCCCAAAGAAGAAATGGAAACGGTAAAAAAGATTCAGGGGGAACAGAGTGCAGCGTTGACCGAATTGAATGTGAAACTTGCGGATGCGAAACAGCGTTATTCTATTGCGGAGAAGAATTATAAAGTGGTTCCCCCCAGTGTGATCACCTACCGTGGTATTCTGCGGGAATATGTATTGGACTTGCGGAAAGCTTCCCGGGAATATGAAAAAGCAAAATTGATTTTTTCGGAACGCAATCCCCGTTATGTGGAAGCGAAAACGGCTTATGAGATTTTGTGCAAAGATTTTGAAAACTTCAAAAAGGTATGTAATATTACACATTTTGAAGAACGTATGCTGATCGGTCTTGATGGTATTGTCAACCGGTATCAGGAGGCGGAAGTCTTATTGCATCAGGTAACGATGAATATGAAATCGCTGCGTGCTGAAATTGAATATATCAATGCAAAAGAAAAGAAATTGCAGCATATGATTCCGGAACATGAACGAGTTGAGCTGCTGCTGGCCTCTGCCAATAAAAATATTTCACTTCTGGTGGAGGAATTGACCCGGGTACGGAGTAATATTGCCCATGTTTCCCATGACATTGTTATCAACGAACATGTGATCAACACCAAAGCCTTCCCGGCATTTTCAGCGAAGATTCTGGTATTGCTCTTTATTGCGGGGGTTTTTGTCAGCGGGATCTATGCTGTGATTGTTGTGTTTTTTGATATGCTCAACGGTAAATTCAGCGGGATTGAAGAAGCGATCTTCAATAAAGACTTTTTCCGTACGGTTGGATTTATTCCCCATGAAAATGCAAACTTTACCGATGAACAGCGTTATGTTATCCGCAATGAAATGTTTTACCATTTTATTTTGGGCTTGAAGAACACCCGTACTTTGTTTTCCTGTTCTCTTGACGGTTCCTTCCTGAGTTCTATTCTGTTCGACGAACAATTTTCCAAAGCGAAACGCAATACGATTCTGGTGCGTCTTATTCAGGAAAAAGATGTGGAGACAATATGTCGGGATATGCAGAAGATCGGGGATTTTTATTATTCCGATAACGGTAATGTGGGGGGGAATTACAATCAGAAAGACATCCATCACAATATTGAATATTTGCAGGGTTATTCCAGCGGTGACGGACGCGGTTATGGTTATGGCTATGGTTTTGCTTTCTTCCCGGTCCGTAATTTTGCGGGTTTGGAACCGGATGAGATCAGTAAACTGTTTGATATTGTAAACGAATTGAAACAGCATTATCAGCTGATCCGTATTTCCCGGGAAAAAACATTTGACGCCTCCTGTCTCATGGTGAAACAGCTGCATGATATTTGTGACGCGACGTTGTTGTATATCGGCAAAAACAAAACGCCGCGCCGTGTTCTGCGCCGTATTTTGAAATTACATGATGATGAACATAAAGTGTATGCCATTCTGACAGGAGTAACGAACGTCGATAAAATTATTACAGGAGATTATATCCGATGAAAAAGTTGTTTGTTGTTTTGTTTGCCGGCATTGCTGCCGGGATTTGTACCGGGTGTTATGACCGTTATACTTCCAATCTTGAGCAGTTCCCGGAAGTGACCAATCTGCCCAGCGGAGTTGTTGACCATGCCGGTTTGACGGAGGAAGATAAGCGCCGTCAACTGGAATATCTCAAGCAATTGGATGCACAGAAAGAGCCGGTATACCGGATCAATGCGGGTGATAAGATCAGTATCCGTGTATACAATCACCCGGATTTGATTATGGAATCACTGGTTACTCCGGATGGTGCAATCGGTGTTATGTTTGCGGGGCAGGTGCAAGTTGCCGGTCTGACACTGGAAGAAGCCAGCAAGAAAATCAAAAATATTTACAGTATGTATATCAAGAATCCGGAACTGGGCGTATTTGCCATTGATGTGAGAAGTCAGACTGCAACGATTGCCGGTGCGGTGAACAATCCGGGGATGTTTGTCATTTCCAATGGGATGCGACTTGCGGACCTGTTTGCGAAAGCGGGTGGATCTGCGGTGCGTGACTTTGATGACCAGATGTTGGATGCGGCGGACTATCAGAACAGTATCATTGTGCGTAACGGGGAAATTCTCCCGGTCAACTTTTCCCTTGCGATTGAGAAGGGTGACCGCTGGCACAATGTGAAGTTGAAAAAAGGCGATTACATTTACATTGCCGTGCGTTCGGAAGTCATGGTCAGTGTGATCGGCAGTATCAACCGTCCGCACAAGAGATTGTGGGATCAGAATCTTGGTATTCTGGAGTTGATTTCCTCCGGTCTTGGTTTGAAAGAAGAACATTGGCAGTATGGAGTTATTATCCGCGGCGGCATGGAAAATCCGCGTTTTTACCGTGTTGACATTGACGGGATTCTGCAGGGACGCTGTGCCAATGTCCGTTTGCAGCCCGGGGATGTGGTATATATTCCGCATGACGATGTTTCTGAGTACAATGTATTTGTCCGCAAGCTGCTGCCGACCTCTCAATTCCTGAGTACCTTTACATTCCCGGTATTGAACTTTGCGAAGTAAAGGGGGGATATGAAATATCTGATTTTTTTCATTGCATTTCTCGGTATATTACCGTTGGGATATGCACTTTCGCTGAACCGTAAGTTTATGCGTTATGCGATCCTGGCGGTGATATTGCCTGCAATGATGTTCAATCAGGTATCAATCAACTTTTTTTCACACGAGACTTACCGTGGGACCTCCCGGGGTATGGAGGTTTCGTTGGTTTATCTGATCGCCCTTGCCATATTGATCGGGATTGCGTTTTTGTATCGGAAGATTCATTTTTTTCCTGATCGCGGGAGCAAGATTTATTTGTTTTATTTTTTGATCTGCATACCTTCGTTTCTCAATGCGGAAAACGCGTTATTTTCCTGGATGGAACTCTGGAAAATGATCATGATGTATATTGTATTTCTCTGTGCATACAACTATTTGTATTATATTCGGGATTTCAATATGATCATAACCGGATTCGGGATTGTGGCAACTGTGACCTTTCTTACCGTTGTGATGCAGCATGTGAAAGGGATTCATCAGGCGAATGGATTATTCCCCCATCAGAACAGTATGGGGATGTATATGAATCTGATTGCGCCGATCTTTTTTGCCTATTATTTCAACCGTAATAAAGGGTGGAAACGTTTTTTGTTTGCGGGATTCTTTCTATTTGCCTCGGCGGCATGTATGCGTACGTATTCCCGCGGTGCAATGGTATGTTTGCCGTTGGGGTGTGCGATTACGACAGTGCTTTCTCTGCGTTATCAATTTCACATGCGCAAAATTCAAATTCTGCTGCCCATATTCCTGCTCTGTTTCTTCGGTGCATTGCTGCTGCTGCCGAATATTATCAAACGGTTTGAAAATGCGCCGAAAGAATCGTTGATGACCCGGCAATATCTTGCGGCATCTGCTTGGAATATGATGAAAGACAAACCGTTTATCGGTGTCGGTCTGAATAACTGGGGGATCAAAATCAACCCGCCGTATCCCTATTGTGAATACCGGTATGAAAACAAACGGATTGCCAAAGATTTCCGGGAAGGGATTGTGGAAACCAGTTATCTGCTTGTCGGTGCAGAGTGTGGATTTCTTGCACTTGCGGCATATCTTTCCTGGCTGGGATATTATTATTTCACGACATGGAAATTGATTGTGCGTTTACGGCGTACCACATTGTTTTATATCCCGGTCGGGATCGTTGGCGGATTGACATCTGTTTATTTGCAATCCACGCTGGAATGGGTATTGAAACAGCAGGTGAATTTTATTCAGCTGACCATGTTATTTGCGGCGTTGAGTATCCTCAATAAATATTGCAAAAAATTTGCTTCCGGAACGGTGGAGGTGAATGCATGAAAAACAGGTATCTTTTGCTGTATGTTGTTTTGCAATCTTTGTTGACCGGGTGTCAGGAGAATGGTCATGCTGCCGATACGGGAATTGAATACGAATTTCTGACTCCGCAGTTGCTTGTTGTAAAAAGTTGTGAGAATTTGCAGATCAAACATCCGTCCATCCGCCGTCAAAGTTACTGGACGAAAGAGGAGGGATTGAAACGGGATCGATCCGGCAGAATCATGCGGCGTGCCGTTCTTACGACGTTCCATTATTGCGAACTGGAAAAACCGCTGTCCAATCAGACGGGTGTGACCTTGGAAACTTCCCGAGGCAAATTTACCTGCCGTTATTCCGCCGATATACCGAGCCGTTTATTCAAATTGAATCAGGTTGGAAACGGCAGCGGACAGAAACAGAAATATGCGTATCTGGGAGCCTGGCTGGGGAGCGGCGGGGCTTTTTCTTTGAAACATCTTGCCGGGAAAGATTTTGAATTGCGGAACAATGCGGACGGGAAAACGGTTTATAAAAACCGGATTTCTCTGCGTAAAAAAGATCCATTGTATCAGGATACGCTCCCGTTTACCGGGGAAGAAGTTGCTGAATTGGATTATTCCAATTTCAATATTCCTGGGACTTATTACTTTTATGTGGAAGGGATCGGGCGGAGCATAACATTCCGTATCGGACCGGAAAGTTTGAGTGAAGCATTTTACATTCATGCAAGAGGTCTTTACCACAAGCGGTGCGGCATAGCCAAAACGCAGCCTTATACGGCATGGATCAGCCCGGCATGTCATCAATCGGTTATATTGGGGCGTTTCCCCGGCAATTGGGAACATTACCGCAAAGGCAAAGGGGAAAATGACCGCGGTTTTTCGGACCGGAAAGGCAATCGGATCGATGTCCGCCATTTTGATTTGATTCAATCCAATCCTCCGTATAAAACGGTGACACAGACTGCACCTGGCGGATGGCATGATGCCGCAGATTATGACCGGCGTCCGTATCATTTGCGGATCGTCAATGATCTGGCGACCGTTTATCTGATGAAGCCGGAGAATTTTATCGACGGACAATTGAATCTTCCGGAAAGCGGGAATGGTATTCCGGATATTCTGGATGAAGCGGCGTGGGGCGTGAAACATCTCCTTGCCGTTCAGCAGTCCGACGGCGGTGTTGGAACCTGGTTTGAGACGACCGGGCATCCCGGGGCGGGGGAAGGGTTACCGGATAAAGACAAGCGTACTTATTATGTTTCTGCTCCATCCCGTAATGGGACATTGGAATATGCGGCGGCAGTCAGTACACTTGCGCTTGCAATGAAGAAAGCCGGAGCGTCAAAGGAGATGGCGGTTTACCTTGAATCGGCACGGAAAGCATGGGGGTTTGCTTTGAAACCGGAACATCGGCTGTCCGCCTGGTTCCGATTGAAAGACCGTATGATCACCTATACGGAAGAACCGTTACTTTATGGGGAATCCTTATTGAAAGCCGGGGTAAATCTGTACCATCTTACCGGTGATATGGCTTATCTGAGACCCATATTTGCGGAACAGAAACGTATTCTGGATACATTCCGCCGGGATTTCTGGAAATGGTCACCATTGAGCTGGATGATTTTGGAATTGTACCCGGTGAAAATCTTATCCGCTCTACATATGGAGTATCGGAAGGTTGTGATACGGGATGCAGATAAGATGCTTGCGGATCAGGAAAATGCGTATCCGTACCGGACGCTTTGGCACAGGGCAGATGCCGGTTGGGTCCACGCGATGGCATGGGGGAATTATCACCCGCTGCGCCGTGCTATGACCTTGATTGCGGCACATACACTGACGGGCAGGGAAAAATACCGGACCGGCGCATATTTAGCCAATGATTTTCATAATGGAGCGAATCCATTGGGGCGGAGTATGACATCCGGTTTAGGTCATGTGTATCCGGTGGTATTTCTGGATCTGGTGAGTTATGCGGACGGGATCGGGGAATTTGTACCCGGGATCACGCCATACGGCAACACATTCGGAATGGACCGGAATGCAAAAAATATGGTGTATAAAGACCGGGCAGGAAAATTGCCGGTATTCCGTCGGTATATCAACCTGGAATTTCTGAGTGTACCAGCCAGTGAATATTCGGTATGGGAAACGATAGCTCCGGCAGCTGTGACAAGTGGTTATCTGTTGGAGAAAGCGGAATTGCCGTCTGAGACATTAAAAATGCGGAAACCTGCGGCTGATTTCCGTAAACTGCCCGGATACCGGGCTTTGCCATGAGGTGAAAGGAATGAAACAAAAACGCATTGAATTATTTTTATTTATAGATGCACTGGGCTGGAAGATCGTCAACGATCATAAATTTCTGGAAGATTTGCTGCCGTACCGCAAAAAGATCATGATGCAGTTCGGTTATTCCAGCAGTGCGATCCCGACGATTCTTTCCGGAAAAACTCCGGCGGAACATGGGCATTTAGGTTTATTCCGTTTTGCGCCGGACTGTTCGCCGTTCAAAACGTTTTCCAAATTTGCGTGGTTGTTCAAGCCGGCAGGTTTCTGGAATCGCGGCAGGGTGCGCCATCATTTATCCAAACTGTTGAAAAAGTTGTACGGATTTACCGGATATTTCCAATTGTACCGTATGCCGATCTGGAAATTGAAATATGTGGATTATTGCGAAAAACAGGATTTATTTGTCCGGAACGGCATGGCTCCCATTGCCAATTTGTATGATACCTTATCGGCAAAGAATGTGGATTTCCATATTTCCGACTGGCATTTGACGGATGCGGAAAATTATCAGGCTGCCGAACAGGCTATTGAACAGGGTAAGAATTTCCTTTTTGTGTATACCGCAAGTCTGGATGGGGTATTGCATGATAAAATCATGGATCCAGCCGCAATCGCACGGAAACTGGATGAGATCCAAGAACAGATCCGCCATCTTTACCGGACCGCAGAGGAATATGGGGAAGAAGTGCATTTTACCGTATTTTCCGATCATGGTATGACGCCGCTTACCGGTACGGCTGATATAATGCGGGATGTTGCGGAATGTGGACTTGTATTCGGCAAAGATTATGGCGCATGTTTTGATTCCACCATGGCAAGATTTTATTACTTGAGCGGGAAAGCGGAAGAAGTGCTCACTGCTCTGATGAAGAAGTACCCCGGTCATTTCCTGACGCAGGAAGAAGAAATCCGTTACGGCATCTACCGTGCGGATCGTGCATTCGGTGATGGTATTTTCCTGTTGGATGCAGGGATCCAGATTGCACCGTCCGATATGGGGGACAAACCGTTGAACGGGATGCATGGTTTTGTCCCGGAAGAGGAACATTCCCATGCCGCTATTCTTTCCAATACGGCGTTTCCGGATCGGATTGAAAAAGTTGCAGATTATTTTAACTTCATGATAGAAAGAGCAGGAGCGTTATGAAAATTCCATTTTTCAAAAACACCGTTACCAATTATTTTTCCATGTTTGTCCGACTGTTCCAGGGGATCCTGGTCACTCGCTGGCTGATCAGTCATCTTGGGGAAGCGCAATACGGCTTGTGGGTTATGCTGTGGAGTTTTTTCAGTTATGCCCTGCTGCTTGACCTGGGTTTCGGTGTTGCTGCACAGAAAGTGACGGCGACAGAATTGTATAAGAAAGACGTTGAAAAATTCAACCATACGGTTTCCAGTATTTTTCTGAGTCATGTCAGTATGGCATTGCTGATTCTGCCATTGACTTTTGTCGGGATGTATTATGTGCGTGAATTGTTCCACTTGAAAGCGGATGCAACTGCGGAGTACATTTATTTCTGCCGTGAAGCGTTATTGCTGAGCGGACTTGCGGCGACGATCGTGTTTCCGCTGGGAGTATTCCCGGAAATCCTGGTCGGATTGCAGAAATTGTATTTGCGTAACTATATCATCATTATTTCCAAAGTGGTGGAACTTGCCGGGGTCATCATTATTTTTGCATTGGATTGGGGGTTGTTCCGATTGCTTCTGTTTGTTATGCTGGTCATGGGTGCAACCCAGCTTGCCATGCTGATTGCTGTATGGCGGAATATTCCGGGATTCCGTATCCGGTTTGCATTTGACAAAGAGGTATTCAAAAGCATTTTCCATTTCAGCAGTGCGGTCTATGTTATTTCCATCGGCCGTATGATCTGGGAACGGGGGATGTTTTTGCTGATCAGTATTTTCTGCGGTCTTGCACCGGTCGGTATATTCCAGCTCGGCAGCCGTATTCCCTTTTTGATTCAACAGGTTGCGCTGCCTTATGTGGAAAACATCTCTCCGATTTCCGCATTGCTTCATTCCCGGAAACGCAACAAACATCTGGCACAAATCCTGATGCGTTCCATACGTTGGGTGAATTTCTTTGCAGCAGGGGCAACGGTCATGGTGATGATTTATGCGCCGCGTATTATTCTGTTTCTTTTCAATGTGGAAAATAACGAAGCGGCATTTATCTGCCGTTTGATGGTGTTGTTTGTATATTTTCTGCTGGTATGCCGTATTATTCCGGAAAAATTCCTTACGATGGCAGAAGAACACAGTTATCTTGCCAAAGTGCAGAGTTTTGAAAGTATCTTTTTCATTGTGATCTCCATTGTCGGATTGCTGATCAAACCTCACGAATTGATTGTGGTGGGAGCAATGATCCTGACAAAATTGCTTGGTACAATTGGGTTTATTCTTCCGCATCTGATCATGCGTGCCAATATGAAATTCCGTTATTTTGTCTTATATTCCCTGTTTGAGCCGGCATTGCTGGCAATTGCGACGGGGATGGTTTGTTATTGGCAATATTATTTGCTGCGCGGTCAGCTGCACGAATTTTTCCTTTTGGTATTGGCGGGGGTCACAGGTATTCTGATCTACTTCCCTGCTTTGTATTTTATGATGTTCGATACAACGGAACAGCTTCGTGCGAAAAAGATTATTGGAAAGTTCACAGCCAAACTCAGAAGGGCATGATTTATGGAAATACGTTTTGAATATATGGATAACGTTTTGATCGCTCATTTGCAATGTTATCTGGATCAAGTCGGGGCGGAAAATTTCAAGTATGTATTGGGTGAACGGATGAAGCCGGGAGAAAATATTGTACTGGATCTGGAAAAATTGGTCAATATCGACAATTACGGTTTGGATGCATTATTGGCAATGGCGCAGAAGGCGATGGAAAATAATTCTGTTATCAAACTTGCCCGGGTCAGTGCGGATATGAAAATCGTGTTGGATATTACAAAAGTTTATCGTGTTTTTGAGATTTATCCCACGATTGAAGATGCCGTGGCAAGTTATCAGGAGAGTAAATCATGATTTCTGTTTTGATGCGTTCTCATAATGATATTTTATACATCCGCAAAACGGTGGAAGCATTATTGGCTCAGAATGTGGAGGAACCCGTTGAGATTATTTCCTGTGACGATCATTCCTCAGACGGCACTGCGGAATATCTGGCAAGTGTTCCGCAGCTCCGCCGTATTTCTCCGCCGGATGGAAAATATGTTCCCGGCAAAACGCTGAATTATATGATCCGTCAGGCGCAAGGGGATTACATTGTGTTCAATAATGGCGATGCGATTCCGCAGAACATGGACTATTTGCGTAATCTGGTTGCGCCCTTGAAGAAGCCGGAAGTGAATTGTGTTTTTGCCAATCAGCTTGCCAGGGCGGATGCGTTTGCTGTAATACGGAAAGATTATGAACGTGCATTCGGCGATGGCTCCATCTCCTCAAAATGGCATAATTTCTTTTCTCTGGTTTCCTCCGGTTTCCGCAAAGAGGAATTGGTACAGAATCCGTTTGATGAAACGTTCCAATATTCAGAAGATTCCCAGTGGGTGAACCGGCGTCAGGTCAAGATTGTTTATGTTCCGGATGCCATTGTGGAACATTCTCATAACTACACGCTGCCGGAAGTGAAAAAACGGTTTTTCAATGAAGGAATCGCAGATACACAGATGGGGAAAATTCCGCCCGGTCTCCTGCGGACCTGGAAAACGATTTGTGCGGAAACGGTACGGGATTGGCTTTATCTTTTCAAACATGGTGAGTTGAAAGAACTGTTTTATGCTCCGGTTTACCGTTATGTGCAGAAAATGAGTTATTACCGGGGGACAAAACAATGAAAATTGCGCATCTTGTCCGCCGTTTCAGTTTTTCGGAATGGGGCGGCACGGAAAGTGTGGTCTGGCATCTTGTCCGTCAGCAGAAAGAACAGGGGCTGACTCCGGAGATTCTCTGTACTTCCGCATTGGATAAAGCCGGCACGGAAGTTGTCGATGGAATAACGATCCGGCGGTTCCCTTATTGGTATCCGTATTTCCCCATGCCGGATAAGGATAAAGTGGCGTTGGATAAGAAGGGCGGTAATCCTTTTGCGCCCCAATTGATGCGTACATTGAAGCATGGAAAATATGATATTTTCCATTTACATGCCGGAGGACGTCTGGCGAATTATTCCATGCGGATTGCAAAACAGCTTTCCGTTCCCTGTATCATGAGTTTGCATGGCGGATCCTGTGCGATTCCGGAACAGGAAATGGCATTGATGCTGAAACCATTGAAACATAAGTTCAGTTACGGCGGCATTATTGACCGTTTTTTCCGTGTCCGGTATGCTCCGGAAAGCCGGGCAGATGTTCTTTTGGCTTTGAGTCGGGAGGAACAGCAGAAATTGCAGCAGCGTTATCCCGGAAAACGCATCGCGTTGTTCCCGAATGGTATTTTGCACCGGGATTTGCCGGAAGACACCGGATTCCGGAAAAAATACAATATTCCGGAAGATAAAAAAGTGTTGCTTTGCATTTCCCGTATTGATTATCAGAAAAATCAAAAAATTCTGCTGGATTTGCTGAAACGCCACGCAGCTACCCATTTGTTGCTGATCGGTCCTGTGACTGCAGAGTGGTATTTTGCAGAGTTGATGAACGACGCGGAAAATGCCGGTATTATGAACCGGTTGACGGTGATTCCCGGATTGCCGCCGGACAGTGTGGAATTGCTTCAGGCATTAAAGACGGCATATTGTTTCATTCTTCCGTCCCGTCATGAACCATTCGGGATTGCTGCGTTGGAAGCATTGGATGCACAAGTGCCGCTGATTGCATCGGCGGTTGGCGGTTTGCGTGATTTTCTCCTTGATGGAAAAAATGCACTGTTGTTTGAGGATAACAATACGGAGTCTTTATGTCGGGCATACGACAGGCTTGCCGGGATACGGGAATCTTTGATTGCCGGCGGCAAAGTGACTGCATCCGAATATAATTGGCAGACCATTGCCGCAAATCTGACTGCTGTTTATCGGAGTTTGTTGTTATGAAACGCATTGTATACATTGGCAAATATAACGGTATTATCGGCGGCATTGAGCGTTATATGCAGAACAGTGCAGCTTTGTTGCGCCGGAATGGCTTTACGGTCCAGTATCTTTACACGGAAGAAGGCGGGAAAGAACGGGAAAAATTTGCAGCTGCTTTTGATGCGGTGCAGCGTTTTACTCCGGAACATGACAGTTTGAAACAGGCGGATCTGATTGTTCTGCACAATATCATCTCTCCTGCTTATTTATCGGGCTTGCCGGTTCATAAAACATTTTTCTTTGCGCATGATCATAATATTTATTGTCAGCGTCATCATTATTACACCCCGTTTGGCAGAGTAAACTGTTCCCGTAAATTCCATCCGCTACGTTGTGCGCTTTGTTCACTCGGCAGAAACAGTGCGCCGCCGTTGAAATCATATTGTCGTTTTCCTGCAATCGTTCTTTCTGATTATATGGCGGAAAATCTGCGTAAAAATGGATTTGTCAATGTGGTCAAACTGCCGGCATTCATCCGTACCGCGGAAAAAGAACACCGTTTTATGCAGGATGGAGTTTTGCGTCTTTTGTTTCTGGGGCAGTTGATCCGGGGAAAAGGGGCGGATTTGATGCTGAATGCCCTGGCAAAATTGGATATCCCGTTCACTTGTACCATTGCGGGGGATGGAAATGACCGTATTATGTTGGAAAATATGGTTGAAAAATGGAATTTATGTGATAAAGTACAGTTCAAAGGTTTTGTCAGCGAACCCGAACATTTGTGGGATGATTGTGATGTATTTGTTTTCCCGATCCGCTGGCAGGAACCGTTTGGTCTGGTCGGCCTTGAAGCTATGGCACATGGCGTCCCCGCAGTTGCATTTGACTTGGGTGGTGTAAGAGAATGGCTTACGGATGGTGTAAGCGGGATCGCCGTTCCGGAACATGGAGATTTGTGTGCGGCCTTGAAACGGCTGTATGAACAGCATAAAATCCTGTTGCCGGAAATGGGCAGAGCGGCTTTGAGACTTGCCGGAGAAAAGTTTTCGGAAGAAATGTTTACAGCAAAATTCAAAGGTCTTTGTGAGGAGATGCAGAAATGAAAATTCTTCTTTCCGCGATTCCTTTTGATAATGGAAAATCCGGGATTTCAGTCTATATCCGGGAAGTGGTTCATGCCTTGGAAAAAGCCGGACATGAATTGACCTTGATTGTGGAAGACGATGGCGCAAAAGAGTTTGAGCGTTTTGAGCTGATTCGTGTAAAAAAACGTAATGCGCTTTTTTCCATGCTGTACAGTTTGTTTATTCTGCCGTGGCGGATAAAATGGAAAAAGTACGATTTTTGTATTCTGCTTGCCGCAAATCGCCGGGTATTCTGCCGGTATCCCATATTTACGGTTGCGGTCGTCCATGATTTATCACAATATCATGTCCCCGTCAAATACGATCGTTTCCGGATGTTTTACATCAAAAAGGTATTGCCGCATTATGTACGCAAAGCGCAAGCGATTTGTGCAATCAGCGAGTCTACCCGCAATGACCTGATCCAATACTGGCATATCCCGGCAGAAAAGATCACGGTGGTTTATAATGGTTTTACGCAGCCGGAAAAAGTGCAGACAGAGAAAAAGAAACAGATTCTTTACATTTCCCGTATTGAACATCCCGGGAAAAATCATTTGAATCTGCTTAAAGCGTTTGAACTCCTTCCGGAAGATTTGCGCCGGGAATACCAACTTGTTATGCCGGGTGCGGCATGGAGCGGGGCGGAGGCTGTTTTGGATTATGCGGAAAAATCACCGTGCAGAGAACAGTTCCATTTTCCCGGATTTTTGGATTTCGCAAAATTGCCGGAACTTTATGCACAGAGTTCCATGTATATTTTTCCATCGCATTTTGAAGGATTCGGACTTTCTCTGCTGGAAGCGATGGATGCCGGACTCCCCTGTGCCTGCTCCAATTGTTCCTCCCTTGGTGAATTGGGGAAAGATGCCGCAATTCTGTTTGATCCGGCATCCGTACAGGAAATTGCAGATGCTATGAAAACGATTCTGTCGGATGACGAATGTCGTCAGTCTCTGATCCGGAAGGGACAGGCAAAAGCCGCCTTGTTCTCCTGGCAGAAAACGGCGGATGGACTGCTTGCCATTTATCAGCGGAAGATCACCCATGTATTCGGCGTTCCGTTCTTTACCGGAACGATGGACGAAGCATTGGCGCAGATTACCAATCTTGTCCGTCAGAAACAGAATCATCATGTTGCATTTATCAATGCCCATTGCCTGAATGTGGCGTATCACGATATCGCCTATAAACAAGTTCTCAACGAGTGTTCTGCCGTTTTTGCCGATGGTATCGGTGCCAGGATCGGGGCGAAAATGCTGGGGCATAAGGTGGAAGAAAATGTGAATGGCACGGATATGTTCCCGCTATTGGCACAAATGCCGTTTCGCATTTATTTGTTCGGCGGTGCGCCCGGAGTGGCGGCGAAGGCATTGGAAAATGCCCGTGCGATCCGGGGACAGGCAGAATTTATTGGTTGCGCAGATGGTTTTTTCCGGGAAAAAACAGAAGACCAGTTGTTTGCGGAACTTGCGGAGCTGAAGCCGGATATTGTGCTTGTTGCAATGGGGGTTCCGAAACAGGAAATGTGGATCCGTACTCATATTGAAAAATTCCCCGGCTGTGTGGCGATCGGGGTGGGTGGTTTACTCGATTTTGTTTCCGGGCGTATTCCCCGTGCGCCGTTGTGGATGCGGAAAGCGAATTTGGAATGGTGTTTCCGGCTTTATTGCGAGCCGATCCGGTTATTTAAACGTTATATTATTGGAAATCCCTTATTCATCTGGCGGGTTTTCTATTCTAAAACATGGAGAGATCAATGAAAAAAATTGTAAGCAGTCTTGTGTTTGCCGCTGTTGTGATTTTTATGACAGGGTGTGTATCCAATTCCCCATATGATTATGGATCCAATTGGCTGATCCGGGAGAATGACATTCCGCAGTTTTATTCCAAATTTGATTTGTTTTATCTTGGAAAAGCTCCTGCCGGATATGGCGATACACATGATGTGCAATTCAATTGGACAAAAACTCATACCAATGATATTTTCGGTCGGGGCGTAAGAGTGTTTTCTCCGGAAATCCAGATTCCGGATGTGAAAAATGTGACGGCTGCACTGGCGTATTATTTGAAACATTATCATAAAGAAGGACATCCCTTTGTTCTTCTTGCCGAAGGAAAAGCTGCAGATTTGCTGTATGCTGCCATGAAGAATGTGGATGGTTTGACTGTCGAAAATGGTTTTATTGCGGCTTATCTGCCGGATATGCAACCCAAAACAGCAGCACAAATTGCAGAAGATTTTTATTGGGACGATTTGAAAGCGGCAGCCGGGGCGGATGATTATGGTGTTATTGTGACCTGGATCAGCTGTATCAACCGGGAAAAAATTACAGATCCGGCGGTGAAAAAAGGAATATACAATATCAATCCTTTGAACTGGAAAACAAATAAAACTCCGGGTACTGCCAAAGAAAATATCCGTGCAGTATTTTATATGCCGGAACACAAAAATGTTTTCTGGCGCAAAGTGGATGTTGAAAATTTCTGCGGTGCTGTGATCGATCCCGAAAAAGGCGTGTTGAATATTACATGTCCTGTACCTTTATTGCATGTTGTAAAAGGAAAATATACTAAAAACAGCATTTCCATTTTTGCCGGGAATATTGCTGCCAATGCAAAACAGCGTACTCAGAATTTGGTTAAAGCAAGAGAATGGAATAACGTAAAATGAATTTTTTTAATTGTTTGCCGGCTTATATCCTGCATCATAAGCCTATGATCATTGCTGCTTTTGAGATGGATTTCCTGCGGAATTTAACATCATTTCAAAAAGCAATCCCGCAGAATAAAAAGTTTACTATGGTGTTGCAGCTTGGCTGGTCCGCTGAATTGCCCGAAGTTGCTGCGGAATTGAAACAACGTTTGGCTGAAGCAAAAAATGCTTTCCCGGAAGCCCGCTTTATCGTTCTTGCCAATGCGCCCAAAGAAGTGGAGATTATTAAAGAGTTTTGTGAAGTTTATCTTGCATCCCACAACGCTTTTCTGGATCCTGCCCGTTATCCGCTGGCAAAGCCGGGCAAACGTAAATTTGATGCTCTTTATATTGCACGTATCACTCCATTCAAGCGTCATCATCTTGCCGGAAAAATTGAAAAGTTGCATTTGATCGGCAGTTATTCTTTGAAAGAAAAAGAATATTTTGAACAGACAATCTCCCAATTTGATCATGCGGTATGGAGTCAGAAAGTACCATCTTTTTTCATTGGAAAAAAGATTTGCGAAGCATCGTGTGGTTTGGCTTTATCGGCAATCGAAGGCGCCATGTTTTCCTGCGGGGAATATTCCCTTTGCGGCGTACCTGTGGTGAATACACGTAATCTGGGCGGACGTGATACGCTTCTGCCGGAATTTGCGGTTCGCTACGCCGATGATACCGCGGAAAGTGTAGCAGAAAATGTGGCATATTGGGTGAATAATCCTGTGACACCGCTTGAGATCCGGGAGGGTTTTTTCCGTTTGGCATTGCCGCAAAAACAATTCGTTCAGGATTTGTTGAATTCCATTGCCGGCAAAAAGGTTCATTTGCCCCATAAACTCAATATCCGCTGCCGTTTGCTGCCGCATACCAAGTTATTGCATGGAATCCGGTGCAAGTAAAAAGAGCCGGGGATACGGCGGAATCCGGTGGAATCTCAATGGTTTTTTCGTTTAGAACGGACCAGTTCCACGATTCCGTATCCGGTCATATACAAGATCCACAGCACTGCTGCACCTGCAAGCACATATCCGAAAAAGCCGGTAATATTGGCGATTGTATCGGCATGATTCAACATGCCGGTGTGCTGAAAAATATAAGTCCAGTCATGAATGATCTCACCTCCATTGGCAAAGGGGGAGACCAATTGTAATTCCTGTTCCCGCGCATCCCGCATATAAACCATGGTATCGAGCATGGAAAGGCCGAGCCATCCGAGACAGACGGCAATGGCGGGATATTCTCTGATCCGGATAAATTGGATTCCTGCGGCGACCGGAGTAAGCCATTGGAATAATGTGCCGGCAAAAACGTGCAGTATTTCCGGCAGGAAACGGGAAGAACAAAGAAAATGTCCGATTTCATGCATCGGTCCATGAATCAGATAAAAGAGGGATGTATAATCCCCGTTATTTTCCACCGAAGCATAGCGGCAAACCGCGTATACAAAATAATACGCACAAAGCAGACAGGGAATCGTCATCCAGCCCTGTATGCAAAATTTTTTTTCACATTCTGTTTTTGTATTTTCGCTGTTTCTCATAATGAAGATAAGATAGCATTGTTTCCGGAAAAATCAAGAAGCCAAAGGTAATTTTACGGTTCTTCGACGGTTTGTACCACAATTATGCTCAAAAATATATAATAAACAAATACAGAATGTAGAATCGACCAGTTTTACTCGTAAAATAAATATAAACCTTAACGTCCAGACAAACTTGGATTTGCCGATAGACAAGCCCCGGCGGGGCGGCAAGAGTCAGACAGCCCAGGGTGAAGCGCAGCGTAACCCTGGGATAAGACGTTGAATAATATTGTCCCATGACAGCCTCCGCGTTGAAGACGTTCCGCAGGAACTGGATTCATCGTGGAGGCAATGATATATCCGGAAAATCATCGCATTAACGAATATGTCATTCCGTGCCGGAACGCCATATCCGTCAATGCCGGTCTTGGTCAATGTCGTTCGATGTCTTATCCC